>DAOMCN010000001.1:0-7825 GCA_035427885.1 Acidocella sp.
ATTCGCGTAGAACGTGTTAAAATTAAGAAAATGGCAGGAATTTCGGATTTGAACGCAGGTGCAGCATTTTTCAGCGCAATTTTAGCGTGAAAAATTACCAAAAAATTTATTGAAAAACAGTGGTTTGTGGATTTTCATGGGCGTGCCAACGGGCAGGGCGCAAAAAACTGCGCGAAAGGAATTGGAAATTATTTGTTAATTTTTTGGCGAGAAATCGCCGTGGCCGCCGCTGAATATTCGCCGCGGGGCAAAAAAATTAATGACAAAAGATGAAGGTGTCCGAGGCAGGCGCGTGCCGTTTGCGCTTACCTGGCCTCGGACATCGGAAAATATGCCGTTAATAAAAGAATTTGTTAACTATTTGCCCTGAGAGGACTTTAACAGGTCGCGGATTTCGGACAGGAGGAGCGCCTCTGCGGATGCCTTTGGGGCGGCCGGCGGCGGAGCCTGGTAGAGTTTCGAGATCAGGCGTACGACCCAGAAAATCGCGGTCGCCACGATCAGGAAGTTGATCACCGCGTTGAGGAACACACCGTAATTCAATGTGTCGGCGCCCGCCTTGACGGCGTCCGTCAGGGTTGGTTCGGCGGGGCCCTTCAGGGTGATGAAATGGTTGGAAAAATCCACGCCGCCGGTGAGCAGGCCGATCAGCGGGGTGATGATGTCCTTCACCAGGCTGCCGACGATCCCGGTGAAGGCTGCGCCGATGACAACGCCGACGGCCAGATCCACGACGTTGCCGCGCAGGATGAAGGTTTTGAAATCGTCCATCCACCCTGGTTTTTTGAAAGCCAGCCTGGGCTTTAGTGAGTCCGACATATGATGCTCCGTTTGAAGAAAGTCCCCGTTAAGAACTTCTTTACGGAGAGTTAAAGGTTTCGCCAATTAAAAAAGGACGCCAAATCGGGGCGTATGACCAAGACGTTATGTCGAAATGCCTTGCCCGGCGCGGGGCGGCTCTGAAACAAGGGAGGCGTACGACATAAGGAGAGCAGGATGCGCGCCAAATTTTTGATCCTTGGCCTGGCCGTTGGCTTGAGCGGTTGTGGCACCGGGACCGGGCGCACGACGGGCACCGCGGCGGGCGGCGCGGCGACGGGGGCTGTGATTGGGCTGGTCGGCGGGCCGATTGGCGTAGTTGTCGGTGCGGGGATCGGTGCAGGGGTTGGCGCGCTCTCGGGCAGCAACACGTCGCCCAAGCAGGTTAATCTGGGCAATGCGCCGTGGGACAAGAGCGGGCAATAGCTTCCCTCATGCGCGAGATGTGCTAAATGCCCCACGTATGCGTCAGTTTCTAGACTTTGAAAAACCCGTCGCCGAGCTCGAAAGCAAGATCGAGGAGTTGCGGCGCGTCACCTCGCCGGGCGAGATCAATATTGCCGATGAAGTGGCCAAGCTTTCCACCAAAGCGGATCATCAGCTCAAGGCGCTCTACGCCAAGCTGACCCCCTGGCAGAAAACCCAGGTCGCGCGCCATGCTGAGCGGCCTAAGGCCGCCAGCGTCATCGCCGGGTTGATTACGGATTTTACACCGCTCGCGGGCGACCGCGCCTTCGCCGACGATGCCGCGATCATTGGCGGTATGGGGCGCTTTCGGGATATGCCGGTCATGGTTATCGGCACTGAAAAGGGCACCGATACGGAATCGCGCATCAAGCATAATTTCGGCATGGCCAAGCCCGAGGGCTACCGTAAGGCCAAGCGCCTCATGGAACTCGCCGGGCGGTTCAACCTGCCGATCCTCACCTTTGTCGATACTTCTGGCGCGTTTCCCGGTATTGAGGCTGAGGCGCGCGGGCAGGCGGAGGCAATCGCGCGCGGGATCGAGGCTTGTCTCAGCGCGCCTGTGCCGCTGGTCGCTAGCATTATCGGCGAGGGCGGCTCGGGCGGGGCGATTGCGCTTGCCGCCGGGAATGCAGTGTTGATGTTTGAACACGCCATCTATTCGGTCATCTCGCCCGAGGGCTGCGCCTCCATCCTCTGGCGCGACGCGGCGCAGGCACCGGTGGCCGCCGAGGCGATGCGCATTACCGCGCAGGATCTCAAGCGACTTGGGCTGATTGACGAGATTGTGCCCGAACCGCTTGGCGGCGCGCATCGGGATCCGCAGAACGCGCTCATCGCGCTTGGCGATGCGATTGCCCTGGCGCTTCAGTCGCTCAACAATCTGGCGCCTGAGGCGCTGCGGGCGCGCCGGCGGGATAAGTTCCTCGCGATGGGGAAACTCGGGCTGGGCTAAACCCCCAGGGGTTGGCTTACTGGACCGAGAGTGCTCGCGCGGCAGCGTTGCCTGAGCGAATCGCGCCTTCGATCGTGGCGGGCAGGCCGGTTGCGGTCCAGTCGCCCGCCAGCATCAGCTTTGGGTTTTGGGTCCTGGTTTGCGGGCGGCGGGCAAGTTGGCCGGGCGTGCCGAGCAGCGTTGCGCGGCGTTCCCAGACGACGCGGTGGGCGGGAGTTTCTCGTGTCAGGGCGAAGGTTTGTGCCAGTTCGGACCAGACTTTTTCCGCGATTTCGGCGTTGTCCAGGGCGGCGTAGCGGTTCGCGGCGGAGATCGTGACGGAGAGGATTTCGGACCGGGCGAAGGCCCATTCCGTCATGGACCCGGTAAAGCCCCAGAAGCCCGCGGCGCCGGGGGGGAGCGCGTATTTGAAATGCAGGTTGCAGATCGACTCGAACTGGTCCGGCACGGTCAGCCCCGGCAGGAGCGTGGATGCGATCCAGGGCGGCACCGCGAGGATGGTTTTTTGCGCCGGGTCGAGGGTGGTGATGCGCGTCGAAAAGCGCAGCTCGGCGCCGTGGGCGCGCAGATACGCCAGGGCGGGGTCGATGAAGCTCTCGGAAAGGCCGATTTTGGCGAAACGGGGGATCGTGTGCGCACCGCCGCGCTCGATGGTTTCGGCCAGGACGGCGCGTAACGGGGCGGCGGCGGCAATGTCGGGCATGGTGTTCAGCGCCGCGATGGCCAGTGGTTCGAGCAGGTTGCGGTAGAGCGGGCCGGTATCCCCCACCAGATCCCCTACCAGATCGTCCGGGCCTGCGGTGCGCAGTTTGAGTAGCGCCACGTAGTCGCGTAGCCGGGTGCCGGGAACGCGGCGGGTGGGGGCAAAAATCCACCAGGGTAGGCGGCTGCGGTTCAGGTGCAGGGTCCAGGCGGTGCGGGTTGTCAGGTCGTGGAAGGGGAAGATCGGCTCTGTGGGGCCGCTGAGGGGGTCCTTGGCGCCGATGCGGGCCAGAAAAGCCATCGCGGCGGAATTGCCTGAGAGGAGCAGGTGGTTGCCGTTGTCGATCCGGCAGCCGAGTTGGGTGTCGAAATAGGAGCGGGCGCGTCCGCCCGCGTGGGGGGCGGCTTCGGAGAGGATGATGTGTTCGCCGGTTTCGGCCAGGGTGCAGGCTGCCGCCAGGCCCGCCAGGCCAGCGCCGATGATGTGGACGCTCATGGGCGCAGCAGTTGTAGGGCGAGGAGGAGCTTGCGCCATTTGCTCAGGCGGGCCCGCGGGCCCGCGTAGTTGAAGTTCTGCGCGCGCAGGATACCCAGGAGCGGGCGGTAGCTCGCCGCCATCAACCGGGCCGGGCGCATGGCGCGCTTGTTGCAGCGGCCCATCGCAGCGTTGGCTTCGGCGAATTTTTGCTCGGCCATTTCGGCGACGCGGGCGCAGACCTGCGGCAAATTGGGTGCTGCCAGGACGGCAGTGGGGTCCAGGGGGATTTTGGCCAGGGTCAGAAATTCGGCGGGCAAGTAGAGGCGGCCACGTTCGGCGTCCTCGCCGACGTCGCGCAGGATGTTGGTGAGTTGCAGGGCGCGGCCCAGGGCGTGGGCGACTTCATCGCCCACCGGCGAGGTTTCGCCGAAGGCGCGCACGGAGAGGCGGCCGACGGCGGAGGCCACGCGGTCGCAATAGAGATCCAGCTCGTTCAGGGTCGGCGCGACGATCGGCGCGCCCGCGTCCATTTCCATGCCGTCGATCACGGCCAGGAAATCCGCCTCGCGCAGGGCGTAGGCGGATACGGCGGTCAGCAGGGTTCGCGTGATCGCCTCGGAGGCTTCGCCGCGATACAGGGCGGCGATGCGCCCGCGCCAGGCGTCCAGCGCCACGCGCTTGGCGTCCAAGGCGCCTTCGTCATCGGCGATGTCGTCCACGACGCGGCAGAAGGCGTAGATGCCGTACATCGCATCGCGTCGGGCGGGTTCGAGGATTTTCATGCCCTGGTAGAAGGAGGTGCCGGAGCGTTTTACCAGGGCGGTAACTTCGGCGATGTCGGTCTGGGTCATGCAAGTCTCGGTAGGGCGGCGAGGGTGGCGGAGAAGAAGTCCAGCCTGTTCAGCTTGATGCGGGTGGCCAGCGGGTCGCCGTAGCGCAGATGGGTGGTCAGGCGGCGGGCGAGACCGGCGATGATCGCGACTTCGGTGCGCAGCCGGCGCGCCTTGATCTGACCCGCCAGCGTGGCCGCTAGGGTGTTCAGACCGTCCGTGGCGTCTAGCATTTTATCGAGGACCATGCGCAGGGCCGGGGTGGTCTCGGGGCGGGCGAGGTCGTCCGTGCGCGCGCCGGCCTCGGTCAGCCACTCCTGCGGGAGGTAGCAGCGGTCGAGATTGCGCAGGTCGGCGGCGCAGTCCTGGAGGTGGTTAAGGACCTGGAGCGCGGCGCAGAGCGCGTCCGAGGCGGGCCAGGTGGCGCGCGATTCGCCGTGCAGGTCCAGCATGTAGCGGCCAACTGGGGCAGCGGAATAACGGCAATAATCCATCAGTGCAGCCCAATCGGCGTAGCGGTTCTGCACGGCGTCCTGGCGGAAGGCGACCAGGAGTTCGCGCGCGTGAATCGCGGCGACGCCTGACTGCGCCAGGGAAATTTTTAAACGCGCGGCACTCGGCGAGCCTTCCGTACGCGCCCCGGTCAGGACATCTTCCATCACGTTCAGGCGCTCGATTTTTTGTTCGGGCGAGAGGGCGTCGCTGTCGGCGATGTCGTCGGCGTTGCGGGCGAAGGCGTAATAGGCGTGGACGTGGTCGCGCAGGGATTTGCGGATGAACAAGGAGCCGACGGGGAAGTTTTCGTCGCCCTTGTCCTTGCCAGACCAGGCTTCGATGTTTTTGTCCGGCGCGGGAATGGGGGCGGCTTTGTTGTCGTTGGCGTTCATGCCTCGCTCCCGTAGGCGCGGTTTTTCCAGGTGGCGCCGGTGCCGCGCCAATGCGACAGGGCCGAGGCGAGGGTTGCCGCCATGTAGAAGACGGCGATGAAGGGCAGCGCCAGGGCCAGGCGTTTGGGTTGGTGGTAGCGCTTCAGGGTGGGGAAATAGCTGATCACGGCCAGGGCCGAAGCGGCGAGGCCCGCGAGGAAGGGCCAGCCGTGGCCGAAGACGACCTCATAGGGCGCGACCAGCCAGACCAGGGTCAGGCCTATCAGGGTTCCGGCCAGGATCAGCGGCGAGTAGCGCAGCTGGGTGAAGGCGGTGCGGGTGATCATCGCCCAGATGTCGGCAACGCGCGGGTAGGGGCGGATCGAGCTCGCGAGGCCGGAGTGGCCGAGGTAGATCGGGCCGTGTTTCTTGAGGCGCGTGGCCAGGGTCACGTCGTCGATCAAGGCGCCGCGCATTGCTTCCAGGCCGCCGATGCGCGCCAACGCGTCGCGCCGGAGCAGGACCGTGCCGCCTGCGGCGGCGGCGGTCGGGTTTAGCGGGTCGTTCACGCGGGAGAAGGGGTAGAGCATCTGGAAGAAATAGACGAAGGCGGGGATGAGGAGGCGCTCGGCCAGGGAGGTGCAGTTTAAGCGCACCATTTCGGAGACCATGTCCACGCGCGGGATGAGCAGGCGGGCGACCAGGCTTGAGAGGTGGCGCGGGTCGTGGACGATGTCCGCGTCCGAGAAGAAGAGGGTGGGAGCGGTGCTGTGCGCGACGCCCTGGTGCAGCGCCCAGAGCTTGCCCGACCAACCCGGGGGTTTTTTGCGGCCTGTCAGGATGGTCAGTTTTTCGTGCTGACCGGCGAGGGCGGCGGTGTTGTCGGTCGAGTTGTCGTCCACCAGGATGACGCGGAAATTGCCCGCGTAATCCTGCGCCAGGAGGGAGGCGATGACCGGGGCGATGGTCTGCGCCTCGTCGCGCGCGGGGATGATGATGTCCACGTCGGGCAAGGCGCTCGGCGTTGCGGGGGGGAGTTGCGGGCTGGAGCGCCAGAATTTGCCGTGGGCGAAGAATAGCGCCAGCCAGATCAGCAGGGCGAGGGTTGCGATCATGCCAGCATTCCTTGTGCGCGGAACCAGGCCAGGGCGTCGGCCACCGCGACTGTTGCCGGGCGGGCGCGATAGCCGAGGTCGCGCTCGGCTCTGGCGGAGGAGAAGAACATTTTTTTTCGCGCCATGGTCAGAATATCCGGTGTCATCAGCGGGGTTTTGCCGGTGCGCTCGGCGAGGCGCTCCATTACCCAGGCGAGGGGCATCAGCGGCGTGATCGGCAGGCGCAGGGTGGGCGCTTTGCCGCCGGTTTGCGCCGCGATCATCGCCAGCAGGTCGCGCAGCATCAGGTCCTCGCCGCCTAGGATATAGGCGGCGCCGCTGACGCCTTTTTCCAGCGCCAGCAGGTGCCCGGCGGCGACGTCATCAACATGCACGGCGTTCAGGCCGGTATCCACATAGGCGGGCATTTTGCCGCGCGCGGCGTCCAGGATCATCTGGCCGGTCGGCGTTGGTTTGATGTCGCCTGGGCCGATGGGCGCGGTCGGGTTCACGATGACGATGTTCTGCCCGGCGGAGGCGAGGGCGCGCACGGCGGCTTCGGCGTCGTATTTGGATTGTTTGTAGGCGCCGGTGTGGTGCTCGGGTTTGATTGGGGTGGTCTCGTCCGCCGGGGCGCCGTTGGCGGTCAGGCCGAGGGCGGCGACGGAGCTGGTGTAGACGCTGCGCTCCACCCCGGCGGCGGCGGCGGCGCGCAGGAGGGTCTGGGTCCCGTCGATATTGACCCGGCGCATCGCGGCGACATCAGGCACCCAGAGGCGGTAATCCGCCGCGACGTGGAACAGGTAGCGGCAGCCTGCAAGCGCGGCTGGGAAGCCCGCGGGGTCGGACAGGTCCAGGGGCACCACCTGTGCGGGGATCCCTGAGAGGTTGCGCGTGTCGCTCCCTGCGCGCGTGGTCAGGCGCAGGCTGTGGCCTGCGCCGTGTAATGCGCGCGCGACGGCGGCGCCGACAAAACCTGTTGCCCCCGTCACCATCGTCAGCCCGTCTTGGCCCAAAGTTGCGCTCCGTGTCTGCTCTGCGCCGCGCTCCAGAACGGCGGCGGGTGGCTTGCTGTAGAACGCATTGCAGGCTTTGGCGCAACCAGAGGCTTAGCGGGTTTTCCGGGCGGGCTGGGCTTTTTTTGCGCAAAGGCGTATCGGGGGCGCGCAAAACATAAACAGGCACGAGATAACGGATGCGCGTTTCCACCATGAGCAGGCAGAAATCTTGAGTTGGCGCCTGCGTTTCCTCCCCGCCGCTCTTGCTCTGGCCGGGGTTGCGGTAATTACCGGGTTGATTGTCTATTTTGGCGCGGCGGATGTGTTGCGCGTGCTGGGCTCGGTCAGCCTCTCGGGTTTTGGCGAATATACGCTGGCGCAGGCGGGCATCGTACTCGGGCTTGGGCTGTGCTGGCGCATGCTGCTGCGCAGCAGGATGCAGGGGAGTTATTGGCTTTGCGTCTGGGGCAGGCTGGTGCGCGACGCGACCGGGGAGTTCCTCCCGTTCAGCCAGGTTGGCGGCTATGTGCTGGGTGCGCGCGTCATTACGCATGGCGGCGTTAGCATCGCCGATGCCGCCGCGTCCACGCTGGGCGACATCACCACCGAATTTCTGGC
>DAOMCN010000001.1:7835-26831 GCA_035427885.1 Acidocella sp.
GTGCCGTCTAGCGGGCTGCTGATGCCTGTCGCCATCGGGCTTTGCGTTGCCGTGGTGCTTGGGGTCGGGCTGATCCTCGCGCAGCGCGGGGGGGGGAGTAAGATTTTTCGTACCCTGGCGACCCGGATTGCGGGGGTTGCGGGCGAGGGCGCGGCGATGAGTGTGGATCGGCTCCAGGTCTCGCTCGATATAATGTATAACGAGCGCGATCGTCTGGCCTGGGGCGCTTTTTTCCATCTGGGCTGCTGGTTCGGCACCGCGACGGCCTCTTATGTCGGCTTTCATGCGCTGGGCATCGGGATTACCTTCTCGGATGCCATCTGTATCGAAGCCATGCTGCATGCGATCATGGCGTTGGCGTTCTTCGTGCCGGGACGCGCCGGGATTCAGGAGGCCGCCTATACGCTGCTCGGCGGGGTTTTTGGCGTGCCGCCGGATATCGCGCTCTCGCTCTCGCTGATGCGCCGCGCGCGGGATTTTATCATCGCAGTGCCGGTGCTGGTGGTCTGGCAGGGGATCGAGGCCAAACGGCTTAAGGCGACGGTCTAGCGACGTTCCCGGGCCGAACCAGGCGTGCTTGGCAGGGGCGCCAAGAAAGGTTAACCACTTCTTGACGTCCATAAATTTTTTGTCATTTTGCGTTTTCGCTCGCCCCGCTGCCACAAGGATTTGCGATGCCTTCAGATATCTCGGTGATTTGCATCGGCGCCGGTCCTGCGGGGCTGACGGCGGGCTATCTGCTTGGCAAGGAGGGCGTCGGCGTCACCGTTCTGGAGCAGGACCCGGTTTATGTCGGCGGCATCTCGCGCACGGCGACCTATAAGGGGTTCGCTTTCGATATTGGCGGACATCGGTTCTTTTCCAAATCTCAGGAGGTGGAAAATCTCTGGGACGAGATCCTCGGCGATGACTTCCTCAACCGTCCGCGTAAATCGCGCATCTATTACCGCAACAAGCTTTTCGACTATCCGCTGCGCGCCTTCGACGCGCTCTCGAAACTTGGAATCATTGAGGCCACGCGCTGCGTCCTTTCCTACGCCAAGGTTCGCCTGAACCCGAATAAATCCCCGCGCAATTTCCAGGAATGGGTGACGGAGAAATTCGGCAAGCGGTTGTTCGAGATTTTTTTCCGTACCTATACCGAAAAAGTCTGGGGCATGCCCTGCAGTGAGATTTCGGCGGATTGGGCGGCACAGCGGATCAAGGGGTTGTCCCTCTCCAAGGCGATCTGGCATTCGCTGATGCCGCAGAAGTCGGGCAAGCCGCGCGAGAAGATCATCAAGACCCTGGTGGACAGCTTCCGCTATCCGCGGCGGGGGCCGGGGATGCTCTGGGAGGCGGCGGCGGCGAAGATCGAGAAGCAGGGCGGGCGAGTGCTGCTGGGGCAGAGTGTTGTTGCGCTGGTGCGCAATGCGGACGGGGGATGGCGGGTTAGCGCGCGCGGGCAAGATGGCGAGACGCAGGTGTTTGACTGCGATCATGTCATCTCCACCATGCCGATGCGCGATCTCGCTGGTGCGCTCTCGCCAGTGCTTGCGCCCGCGGTTCGCGCGGCGGCGGCGGGGTTGCGGTACCGGGATTTTCTGGTTGTCGCGCTGATCCTCAAGGAGCGCGATACGTTCGACGATAACTGGATCTATATCCACGATCCCGAGGTCAAGGTCGGCCGGATTCAGAATTTCAAATCCTGGTCGCCCGAGTTGGTGCCCGAGCCTGCGCTCAACTGTTATGGGCTGGAGTATTTCTGCTTCGAGGGGGATGGGCTTTGGACCTCGGAGGACGCCGATCTCGTGGCGTTGGCCAGTGCCGAGCTGGTCAAGCTCGGGCTTGCCGAGGCCGCGGATATTGTTGAGGGGACGGTGGTGCGCCAGCCCAAGGCGTACCCGGTCTATGATGAGGATTATCAGGCGCGGGTCGATACGATCCGCACCGCGCTGGAGACGCAGTATCCAAACCTGCATCTGGTCGGGCGCAACGGCATGCATAAGTACAACAACCAGGATCATGCGATGATGACGGCGATGTTGACCGTCAGAAATATCCTGGCGGGCAGGCCGCTCTACGATGTCTGGTGCGTCAACCAGGACGCGCAATACCACGAGGACGGCGAGGCCGGGGCGCAGCATACGCTTGGCGCCGGGCGGCGCGCGGCGCTCGGTTCTGAGAGGTTGGTGCCCAGAGCGGTTTCCGTGGCCACGCAGACGCCTTAAGGGCCGTGGCCGCTCCGGCTTGACCGGGGATTGAGCCCCGCGCTAGGCCCGAGGGATGAGGGCAAAATTGCGCAGCATGCGGCTGATCTTCGGCATGGCCGGGATTGGGATTTCTGTCTGGGCGATTACGGTTCCGTTCACCAAAATACGCTTCCACCTCGATGACGGCACACTTGGGCTGATCCTGCTGGCGGGCGGCACGGGCGGGCTGCTGATTATGCCTTTTGCCGGGATGGCGATGGCGCGCTGGGGCAGCCGGGCTGTGCTCGTCGCGGTCGGGTTGCTTTTTGGCGCGCTGCTGCCAGTGCTTAGCATAGTGCCCAGTGTGTTTGATTTTACCCTCATGCTGTTCATCTACGGGATGCTGTTCGGCGCGCTGGATATTGCCATCAACGCGCAAGGGGCGGTGATCGAGCGGATGAGCGGGCGGCTGCAGATGTCGGGGTTTCATGCCTGCTACAGCCTGGGCAGTCTGGGGGTTGCCGTGGTGGGGAGCGGGTTGCTCCGGCTGGGGTTTTCCTATGCGGGCTGCGCCCTGGTTGATGCCGCCGCGATTTTGTTGATTTTGACGCAGGCGGGCAAGCTTGTGCCTCGCGTGCAGGACGCGCCGGCCGAGGGGCCGCGTCTCGCGCTGCCCAACCGGGCGACGTTGATCCTCGGGCTATGCTGCTTTGCCTGTTTTATGACCGAGGGGGCGGCGACGGATTGGAGCACCATCTTTCTGCGCTTCTCACGCGGGATGCCGCTTGCCAGCGCGGCGCTGGGCTATGCCGCGTTCGCTGTGGCGATGGCGGGGGCGCGGCTGTTTGGCGATGCCGTAGCGACAAGGCTTGGGGTTGCCGGGGTGATGCGGCTGAGTTGCACGGTCGGCGCGGCGGGGTTCGCACTTACGATTTTTTGCGCCAATGGCATCGTGGATATTGTCGGCTTTGGTTTGGTCGGGCTGGGGACCGGGAATATCGCGCCGTTGGTGCTCAGCGCCGCGTCGCGGGTCAAGGGCATGTCCGCCAGCCACGCCGTTCCCGCTGTGGTCGGGCTTGGGTATGCCGGGTTTCTTGTTGGCCCGGTCGCGATCGGGCTGGTGGCCAATCACGCCGGGTTGGGTTTTGCGCTTGGTCTGGACGCGGCACTCCTCGGGGCGGCTTTCTTTGCCGCCTCGGTGGTCGCGGCGTAGCGCTTGGCTTACTCGGTCTTCAGATGGGCGATCAGCCGTTCGATGGCGGTTGGCTTGTCCAGTTGTTCCAGGGCCGCGTATTCGGCGGCGAGGCGGTCCAACGCCGACTCATAGATCTGGCGCTCGGAGAAGCTCTGGTCCGGCTGGCCTGCGTTGCGGTGCAGGTCGCGTACCACTTCGGCGATGGCCGAGGGGTCGCCCGAGTTGATCTTGGCTTCGTATTCCTGCGCCCGGCGCGACCACATCGTGCGTTTGATGCGCGCGCGGCCTTTGAGCACGGCGAGAACATCGTCGAACTGCTTGCCCGAGGCGAGTTTGCGTAGGCCCGCGGTGCGCGCCTTGTTGATCGGCACGCGCAGGGTCATGCGGTTTTCGTCGAAAGTGATGTGGATCAGCTCCAGCGTGTGCCCGGCGATTTCCTCGACCGCGATGCGCTCGACCTTGCCAACGCCGTGGGTCGGATACACCACGAAATCGCCCGCGACGAAGATTTCCGCCTTGGCCATCGCGCGCGGGGGGGAGAGCGGGCGCATCGGCCCGGCGGGGATGCCCGAGAGTGTGCTGGCGGCGGCGGGCTTGGGGGCTTCCACGACCGGCTCGGACGCAGGGGCTGGTTTTTCGATTTTCATGGGTTTGGCGGCGGGCTTTGGCTTGGTGGCGGCCTCGACGGTCTCGGCGGCAGGTTTGGCGGGCTTCTTCGCCGCCGCGGTTTTCGGTTTCTCGCTCAATGCACAACTCCGCTGCAATCAGGAACCGGGCACGGTCATACGACCGCACCCGGTTCAGTGCATCGGCTCATAGCAGAAAAACGCCCTCCCGTCACGGGCGGGCGGGGTTTTTTTACGGTTGGCCCGGCTCGGTCGAGAGCAGCGCCTCTTTGCCGGGCTTGTCTTTCCAGGCATCGGCATCGTCCGGGGGGGTGCCCTTGCGGGTGATGTTCGGCCAAGCCAGCGCCAGATCGCGGTTGCGCTCGGCCCAGGGGGTGGCGCGATCGTCGCTGTCGGGCAGGATCGCTTCGGCGGGGCATTCGGGCTCGCACACGCCGCAGTCGATGCACTCGTCAGGGTGGATCACCAGCATATTCTCGCCGACGTAAAAGCAATCGACGGGGCAGACCTCGACGCAATCCATGTATTTGCACTTGATGCAGTTTTCGGTGACCACATAGGTCATCAGGCACTCCTAATATCGCTGGTCAATTTTCGCCCCCGATATGCGCGTTGATCACGGCGAACGCAAGTTACGGTCCGCGTTACGACGCGGGAATTTCCCGGTAGAGGGTTTGGGCCTGGGACGCGCTGACGCGGCGGGGAAAGAAGGACAGGACTTCCGCCACCACGACGCCGCGCGGCAGGGACAGGGTCAGGATGTCGCCCGGGCGGAGTTTTGCGTGGGGCTTATCGGTCGGCTGGCGGTTGATCCGCACGCCGCCGCCCTCGGCCAGGGAGGCGGCGATTTCGCGGGTTTTGCAGAGACGCGCATGGAAAAGGAATTTATCCAGCCGTTGCCAGCCGGTGTCTTCCGCCGCCATCAGCGCTTGGCGCGCCTCAAAGCCGCCAGGGCGGCAAAGGGGTTGTCCTCGGAGACCGGCTCGAGCGGCGGAAGGGCTGCTTTCTGGGCTTTCTGGGCGACCGCGTTGGGCTCCATCTTGCGCCGTCCCAGCATCGCGGGGGCGGGCGGGCCGTAGTATTTTGCGCCCAGCGTGCCCGCGGGGAGGATGCGAAAGCCCAGCACGTGCAGCACTGGGGCGAGCTGGTCCGGCTTCAGCCCCATGCGCGAGCCGAGATTGGGGGGGAGCAGCACCGGGTGTTTGCGGATCAGATAATGCAGCTCGCGCACCAGGCGCTCGACCACGTCCAGGCGGATCATCACCGGGCCGGCGGGGAGCCAGCCCATGTCCAGGGCGAAATCCGCGCCCCAATTGCCCGGCATCGGCGCGCTAACCAGACCCGGGGCGGGGAGTTCGGGCGGGTTGCGGTCGTGTTGCACGCCCCAGAGTAGGGCGCGCAGTTTTGCACCGCCAGGCTTCAGCACGGCGGGCATGAAGACGGCGAAGCGCCCGGCGTCGATCCCGGTTTGTTTCAGCAGGGGGCGCAGCTTGGTGTCCACCGGCTCGACCGGGAGGACGCCCGAGGCTTCGCCCAGGCGGTGCAGCAGGCCGCGCAGCTCGGGGGGGGGATTTTCCATTGCCTTCAGCAGCGTGCCCAGGCGGCGCTCGATCTCGGCGCCGAGGAAGATGGCGAGGCGGGCGCGCAGACGCTCGCGCGCCAGGCCGTCCAGGAACTCGGAGTGGAGGATTTCGACGTTGGGTTTTAGCGGGTGGTCGCTCTTCTTCAACCGGGCGATTTTTGCGCCTTCCCAGAGGATGTGGCGATCCGGGGTCAGGGAGAAGGCGTCATCGGCGGCGGTTTCGGCGCGCAGGATGCGCCGGGGCATTTCCTGGGCCAGGGCGCGGCGCGCGGCGCGTTGCAGGAATTTTTTCTCGATGCCCTGGCTCGCCGGGTCGGGGTGGAACAAGAACCCCTCCACATGGCCGACCTCATGGCCCTCCACCAATACAACGCCGCTATTGGATACCGCTGCCTGCAGTTCCTCGCCTTCTTGATCTTCCAGTCGTCTGGTCAAATGTGCCGCCCTTTTATCTACAAACCGCGCCATCAGCTTGGCGTGCAAGGTGTCGGAAAGCCGGTCCTCCACCTCACGCGCCAATCTGGCCCAGGGTGTCGCATCGCGCATCCACTCACCCCTGGCGGTTATATACGCCCAAACGCGCACATCCGTCAGCCGCTGCATCAAGGAATCGATGTCGCCCTCGATTTTATCCAGGGCTTCGATCTCGGCGCGGACCCAATCCACCGGTAATTTCTGGTTGGCGCGCAGGTGGGTGAACACTTTGCCGCAGAGTTTTACGTGCGCGTCGGTCGCCAATTTGCGGAAATCTGGGATCTGGCAGGCTTCCCAGAGGAGGCGGGTCGCGGTGCGGCCCTGGGCGGCTTTGCGGATGTCGGCGTCGAGCTGCAGCGCGTTCAGGGTCAGCACGTCCGTTGCGTCCTGGCCGCGCACCAGGCCGGGGCGGTCCGGCGGGGCGGTCAGGCTGGCCAGCAGCGCGTCCACGGAGGCGAAATCCAGCGCCGAGTTGCGCCAGGCGAGTTGTTCCAGCGGTTCGAAGACATGGGCCTCTACCGCTTCCACCAGCTCGTCGCCCAAAGGCGGGCAGTCCGCGCTGACGCCGAAGCTGCCGTCGCGCATGCCGCGTCCGGCGCGTCCGGCGATTTGGGCCACCTCGGGCGCGTTCAACAGGCGGGGGCAGTGGCCGTCGAATTTCGAGAGGCCCGCGAAGGCGACGTGGTCCACGTCCATGTTCAGGCCCATGCCGATGGCGTCCGTCGCCACCAGGAAGTCCACTTCTTTTTCCTGGTAGAGCGCCACCTGGGCGTTGCGCGTACGCGGCGAGAGCCTGCCCATGACCACGGCGCAGCCGCCGCGACGCCGGCGCACGGCCTCGGCGATGGCGTAAACCTCTGCGGCGGAGAAGGCGACGATGGCCGAGCGCGGCGGCAGGCGGGAGAGTTTGGCAGCACCCGCGTAGCGCAACTCCGAGAGGCGGGGGCGGGTTTCGATCTCGACGCCGGGAACCAGGCGGAGCAGCAGGCGGCGTATGGTATCGGCGCCCAGGAACATCGTCTCGACCAGGCCGCGCGCGTTGAGCAGGCGGTCGGTGAAGATATGGCCGCGGTCAGGGTCGGCGCAGAGCTGGATCTCGTCCACCGCGAGGAACTCGACGCGCCGGTCCAGCGGCATCGCCTCCACCGTGCAGGCGAAAAATTTTGCCCCTGGGGGGACGATTTTTTCCTCGCCAGTGATCAGCGCGACGTTCTTGATCCCCTTGCGCGCCACCATGCGGTCGTAATTCTCGCGCGCCAGCAGCCGCAGCGGGAAGCCGATCATCCCGGAGGAGTGGCCCAGCAGGCGTTCGATCGCGAGGTGGGTCTTGCCGGTATTGGTGGGGCCGAGCACCGCCCGCACGCGAGGAGAAAATCCGGACATGGGGAGATACTTAGGGGCTTTGGCCAGGTTTGCAAACGCGGCGGGCGATGGCCTTACCCCAGCGGGTTGATCCCCAGGGCGGCAAGCCCGGTCCAGGCGGTCGTGCTCAGGGCCGGGCGCCGGTAATAGTTGAAGGCTTGCGCGGGGACGCCGGGTTGCAGGCTGGGGCCGACGGTCAGGCCGGTCGAGAGCATGGGGGCGACCGTTGCATAGATGTAGCCGCAGGGGGCTAGGTTCTGGGTCAGGGTTGTCAGGAAGGTTTCGGCCAGGGGGTTTTTGGCCTGTTTCAGCGCCAGGGCGGCGAAGGCGGTGCCTTCCAGCCAGATGCTGGTGCTGGCGTCACTGAAGCCGATGCCAGCGCCGCGCCGGAGTTGGTGGATGGCGGCGAGCGCACTGGCGGCCGTGCCCAGACCGGCGAGGTAGGGCCAGATTTCGGCGTCCGCGGCGCTCAGGGGGTTGGTTGCGCCCTCGGGCGTGGTTCCGGCGGCGGCGTGTTGGGTTTTGGGGTCGAAGCGCGATTTCACGAAGGCTGCGGCGTGGGCGGCGTCTTCGGCGCGGCCTAGTTTTTGGAAGGCGACGGCGAGGTCAGTGTTTTGCTCCGTGCTTTGCCAGGTCAGTTTCTGCGGGGTGGGTTCGAAGCCGTAAAAGCCGCCGTAATAGCCCGAGGCGGCGCGCAGGCGGTCGTCCAGCCAGTCGCCCGCGGCGTCCGCTGGGGCGCGCATGTCCAGGGCGGACCACAGCAGCATCGCCCATGCGAGCGGGCCGGTTTGCGAGCCGACCTGATACGGGTCCTCGACCCAGTGTGCGGTTTTGGCGTCCCACCAGCCGGGGAGTTTCGCAGGCGTGGCCATGGCGCCCGCCTGATAGGCGTTACGCAGGCGGCCGTCGTGGTAAAAGGGGTCTTGCGCCTGGGCCTGGGCCAATGCGGCGCCGATGCGCCGTGCGGCGGGGGCGTCTCCCGCGGCGAGCAGGAGCAGGCCGGCCAGGGCGTTGTCATAGACATAGGCGGCATCGGCCTGGGTCAGATCGAAATCCGTGCGAGCGGGGTCGGTCTCCACGATGTAGCTGTTGAGCAGCACCGGGCCGTCCGGCAGGGCGGCCATCTGGGTGCGCAGCGCCAGCACGCAGGCGCTGGCCAGGGGGTTCGCGGCGGCAGAGGCAGGGGCTGCGGCGGGGACGAGAGCCCCCGCCGCAGCCCCTGCGAGAACGCGGCGACGGGTAATCAATCTAGCATTTCGGCCAGGATTTCCGCTGTCCGGCCGTTAGCGATCACGGCGGCGCGGGCGTCGTAATGGACACCGCCGACGCGGGCGAAGGCGTGGCCGACGTCGGGATAGACGATCGCCTCGATCAGCTCGGATTCTTCCACCGCGTCGAGGATTTTCTCGACCGCTTCCGCCGGGCAATATTCATCCTGCTCGGCGATATGCAGCAGCAGCGGAGATTGGAGCTTGTCGAACTCGGGGACCAGCGCGTCCAGGCCGACGCCGTAATAGGCAACGTTCACATCCGCATCCGAGCGCGTTGCCATCAAGGCGGCAAGACGTCCGCCGAGGCAGAAGCCAACTGTCCCCGCATTGCCGTTCGCGCCCGGCAGGTCGCGCGCGGCGGCGAGGGTCACTTTCAGGTCTTCAACGCCTTTGTCCTGGTCGAAGCCGTTCATCAGTGCGAAGGCTTTTTTCCACTCTTCCTCGGATTGATCGGTCAGGCTGACGCCGGGTTCCTGACGCCAGAACAAATCCGGGGCGAGGACGAAGAAACCCATCTCGGCGATGCTCTTGGCGGTTGCGCGGAGTGATTCGTTCACGCCGAAAATCTCCTGGATCAGCACGACCGCGCCGGCCAGCTTCTCGCTTGGGGGTTTCCACAAATAGGCGGTGAACTCGCCCGTGCCGTCGGCGGCTTTCAATCTGATGTCCTGCATGGCTGACTCCTTTTATGCTTCGTAAGATTGGGCCTCTATAGCGCAAAATCCAAGTCCTGGATGCGGCGGCGTGATGAATTTTCGGTGCTTGCCTGGGCGCGCTTTACTTGGGCCAAGCGCGCCGATATGGCGTGGCGAACCGCAGATGCGCTTAATGCCAAAGGATGGACGATATTCAAAGAGACGCAGCCCCTGCCCTCACCGTCGGAAAAACCAAGCTGCGCTCGTTGGAGCTGGGCCGTTTTATCGCCGCCAGCATGGTGGTTTTCGCGCATCTCACCGTTGCCGTGGACAACTACGCGACACGCTCAGGGCAGTTGATTTTTGGCGGCGTTGGGCGTGGCGGCGCTTTGGGGGTGGCGTTTTTTTTCGTGCTCAGCGGGTTTGTCATGGTCAGCGCGCATTATGATGATTTTGGTAAACGCGGCGCGGTGCTTAATTTTTGGTGGCGGCGCATCTGCCGGATCTATCCGGCCTATTGGCTGGCGCTGGTGATCCCGATTTATTACGCGCGTGTCGCGTTTACCCCCGGTTTCGGCGCGCAGCTTTTTACCCTCTCGCCGTGGTTCAGCTCGGATCTGAATACCGCCGCCTGGACGTTGCGCTATGAGGTCGCCTTTTACATTATGTTCGGGATTGCCCTGCTGCCGCGCGTTGGCAAGCCGATTTTCGTGCTCTGGATCGGCCTGTGTTTTTGGCACATCCTCCAGAGCCGTGAGATGGGGGCGCTGCGTATGCCCACGCATGTTCCCTACCCGTGGCTGATGGCGCATGGGGGTGGGCATTTTTTCTCGGTCTTCGAGTATTTTTTTATTGCGGGCGCCGCCGCCGGGTTCGTCTTTGTCCGCTTTGCGCCCGGCTGGCGCGTCAGTGCCGCTCTGCTCGGGGGTGGGGCGCTGATGCTGCTGCTCTGTTTGCCGCAAATCGACTGGGGTAGCGGCTATGGGGCGCCACATTCAAGGGTATTGGAGTACCTGGGTTGGATTCTGGCGGCTATTTTGCTGGGATTGGCCGGGCTGGAGCGGAGCGGGCGGTTGCGGTTGGGTCGGGTTTCGGCTCGGCTGGGAGTGTTGTCCTACCCGCTCTATATCCTGCACACGTGTCTAATTACATGGGTGTGGTTCGCGCTGCCTCATCCCGGTCTCTCTCTGGTTGAGCAATATCTCGCCTTCTGCGTCATGATGGTTTTTATCTATGGCGTCTGTGCCTTGGCGGCGTTTTACTTCGATCAGCCGATCCAGCGCGCGCTGCGGCGGGTGGGTTTTACCCGCCGCCGCAGTGTTGTTTCCGTTTAGAGGTAGTGCTCGGCCAGCGGGGCAAAGCCGTTGAAGTTCTGGCTGGCGTAGCTGGTTACATAGGCCCCTGCCCCGTGGATCAGGACGCGCTCACCGGCGGTCAGGTCCAGCGGCAGGTGGTAGGGGGTTTTTTCGTACATCACGTCCACGCCGTCGCAGCTTGGGCCGGCCAGCACAACCGGGCCGCTGGCGCCGCGTCCGGCGGTGATACGGTAGCGGATCGCCTCGCCTTCGGTTTCGGCCAGGCCGCCGAAGCGGCCGATGTCGAGATAGACCCAGCGGCGGGCGTCCTCTTCCATGCGCCGGCACACCAGGATTACCTCCGAGGCGACAACGCCCGCATTGCCCACCATCGCACGGCCCGGCTCGATCAGCATGTCGGGCAGGTCGTTACCGAAATGTTTGACCATCGCGTCCATGATCGCGGTGCCGAAGGCGTCCGTCTCGGCCACGTCTTCCTGGTAGCGGATCGGGAAACCGCCGCCCAGGTTGAGCATTTTGACGCCCAGACCGGCGGCTTTCAGGTCCGTGAACAGCATCGCCACCTCGGCGATGGCCAGCTCATAGGCGGCGGGGTTGGTCTGCTGGCTGCCGACGTGGAAGGACAGGCCGTGCGGTTGCAGTCCCAGACGGGGGGCGGTGAACATCAGCTCGCGGGCGCGCGCCAGGGAGGTGCCGAATTTCTTCGAGAGCGGCCAATCCGCGCCCGCGTTGTTTACGGCGATCCGGCAATAGACTTTTGCACCTGGCGCGTGGGCGGCAATTTTTTCCAGCTCCTCGATTGAGTCGAAAGCGAAAAGGGGCACGCCCAGGGCGTGGGCCGCGGCGATGGCGCTGGGTTTTTTGACCGTGTTGCCGAAGCTGATTTCCGTGGCCAATGCGCCCGCGGCGAGGCAGGCTTCGATCTCGGGCAGGCTCGCGGCGTCGAAGCGCGCGCCTTGTTCCACCAGGAGGCGCAGGATCGGCGCGGCGGGGTTGGCCTTCACAGCGTAGTAGATCGCGGCGGCAGGCAGGGCGCTGCGCAAGGCGGCGTAGTTCTCCGCGACGCGCTCAAGATCAAACACCAGGCAAGGCGTTGCCGGTGCGGAGTCGAGAAATGAGGCGATTTTGGGATTCATCGCGGTCACCTTTCCTATGAGATGCCCGCCTGATCAGGCGACGGGCAGGGTTACAAAACGGTCCAACGAACCAGCCACATCCGGGTTTCCCAGGGTGTGCTACCAGAACGCTTGACGCCGTTGCGTAACCAATCTCGGGAAAAGACCGGCAGAGGCACGTACGTTGCTGCGTGGGGGGGCAATAGGGCTATCGACCAGGGAACGCAAGGGAAAATTTCGCAAGCTTCCTGACAGATGCTGGCAAATTGTCACCAATTGCAACGACCTCTGCCAATTGCGCGGGCGGGGCGCTATTGTAACAGCCATGGAAACGCTGCCTCATATTCTTATCGTCGATGACGACCGCGAAATCCGCGACCTGCTCGCCAAATTCCTCGAACGCCAGCGCCTGCGCGTTACCACCGCGCGCGACGGCAAGGAGGCCAGGAGAGCCTTTGCCAATGGGCATTTTCAGCTCGTTGTGCTCGACCTCATGCTGCCCGGTGAGGGCGGGCTGGAGCTGGCGCGCTGGTTTCGCGCCGAGACGAAGGTGCCGATCATCATGCTTACCGCGATGGCCGAGGAGACGGACCGGATTATCGGACTCGAACTCGGGGCGGATGATTATGTCACCAAACCATTCAACCCGCGCGAGCTGCTCGCGCGTATCCGCGCCGTGCTGCGCCGCACCGGGGAAACCGAGGACCGCGCTACCGAGAGCGCCAAATCCTACCATTTTTCGGGCTGGGTGCTGGAGACCGCGCGGCGGCGGCTGCTTGATCCGTCCGGCGTCGAGGTGGCTATTACGGGGGGGGAATACGATCTCCTCGTCGCGCTGCTGGAGCGGCCCAACCGGGTGCTGACGCGCGACATGCTGCTCGACCTGCTGCGCGGACGACAGGCGGGGCCGTTTGATCGCGCCATCGACGTCGCGGTGTCGCGCCTGCGCCGCAAGCTCGAAGACGATGGGCGTAATGCGCAGCTGATCAAGACCGTGCGCGGTGGCGGCTATGTGCTCTCGACGCCTGTTGAACGCCATTGAAGTTCTGCTTTCTGCCGAAAAGCCTGGCGCGGCGTACGATCCTGATCCTCCTCGCGGGGTTCGCCATGATCCAGCTTTGCGGGTTGCTCATCCATACGCTCAACCAGATCCAGCTCCAGCGCATCGAGGAGGAGCAGGAGATCGCGACGCGCGCGGTGATCATCTATCGCCATATCGCGCTGGCGAAACCCGAGGACCGCACCGCGCTTGTCGCCCGAGAGCCGCTGCCCAAGGGCGATAAGCTTACGCTGGAGCCGGGGCCGCCGGTGACCGCCGCGAGCTATGAACTGCCGCTTTCCGCGCGCCAGATTATCCGGGCCAGTATTTTCTCCTACGGTATCCCGCCGCCGCTGCGCCCGAGCCGCATTCTGCTGACCGGCTCGGGCCTGCCGACGCATATTGTCATCAGCTTCCAGCTACCCGCCGAGGGAGGCGGGATTTTTGGCAATCTTCTGCCTAGCCTGCCGCCGGATCTCGCGTTGCCACCGGGGTTGTTGCCGTCGCCGGGGCCTTGGCTCACGCTTACCTCGCCGATGCGACCGCCAGCGCCTTGGCGCTCGCCCGGGTTTGCCAGCGCGTTCATCGTCATGACCCTGCTCGGCGGGATCATGATCACCTGGGCGGTGCGCCAACTGCTGGTGCCGGTGCGTACCCTCGCCCAGGCGGCCGAGCGGCTGGGGCGCGATGTTACCAACGCGCCGCCGTTGCCCGAGACCGGGGCGATCGAGATCGTTACCGCCGCGATCGCCTTTAATACGATGGCGGCGCGCATCCGCCGCTTCGTCGAGGACCGCACTTTTCTGCTGACCGCCATCGGCCACGATCTGCGCACGCCGATTACCCGGCTCAAGCTGCGCGCCGAATATATGGAGGACGAGGAACAGCGCATCAAAATGCTCGCCGATCTCGACGAGATGGAGGCTATGGTCGCGGCGACGCTCGCCTTTGGGCGCGATATCACCACCTCTGAGGCGGTCACTAAACTCGATCTCGTCAGCCTGCTGCACACCATCCTCGACGACGCCGCGGATGGCGATCCCGACCGCGCCGACGCGCTCGCCTATGCCGGGCCGGAGCACTTGCCGATCCGCGCGCGGCCGCTCGCGCTCAAACGCGCGCTTACCAATCTTATAGGCAACGCGCTGAAGTATGGCGACGCGGCGCGCGTTACGCTGCACGCGCCGGTCAACGATCTGGCGCTGATCGATATCGAGGATTCGGGGCCGGGTATCGCGGCGGAGGACATCGACTCGGTCTTTGAGCCGTTCCACCGGCTGGAAACCAGCAGGAACCGGGAAACCGGCGGCTCGGGGCTTGGACTCTCCATCGCCCGCAATATCATCCGTGCGCATGGTGGGGATATTGGGCTGTCCAATTTGGCCGAAGGGGGCTTGCGGGTTCGGGTGACGCTGCCGGTTTAGGCGCACCGTCTCTGCGGAAGGTTCATTTGCCAGCCAACCCGCCCTATGGCATCCCACGCCCTATGCTCCGTAAACTGTATAATAAAATCCTGGCCCTTGCCGAACGCCCCGAAGCGCCGCTTTGGCTTTTTGCCATCGCCTTTGCCGAGGCCAGCTTCTTTCCCATTCCGCCGGACGCGCTGCTAATCCCGCTGGCGCTCGCACAGCCGCGCAAGGCGTGGCGCTTCGCCGCTATCACAACAATCGGCAGCGTCCTCGGCGGTGCGCTGGGCTACAGCATTGGTTTCCTGCTGCTCGATAAACTCGCCCAGCCAATCATTCACCTCTACCACTACGAAGCCGCGTTCCAGGCGTTCCAGGCGAAATTCACACAATACGGCGTCTGGGTGATCCTTATCAAAGGACTCACCCCAATCCCTTATAAAATCGTCACCATCGCCGCCGGAGCCGCCGCGTTCAACTTCCCGCTCTTTATGATCGCAAGCTTTGTCACCCGAGGCGCACGGTTCTTCCTCGAAGCCGTCCTCCTACGTAAATTCGGCGAACCCGCACGCGACTTTATCGAATACCGCCTCGGACTCGTCACCGGACTTGTCGCGCTCGGCATCATCGCAGGCTTCGCCATTTTGAAATTCGCATAGCCGGAGAATGCGCGAAGGAAGGCCAGGGGCGCTGCTCCTGGACTCCGCCAAAGGCTAGCCTTTGGAATCCAGAGCCAAGGTTATAAAAAAGGCCCTCACCTCTGGGAGTTGAAACTCCCGTGCAGGTGAGGGCCTTTTCCTTTACTTATCCCGGAAATGCGTTTCCGTGAGTTCGATGGCGGCCTGTGCGGCGGCGAGGCGGGCGACGGGGACGCGGTAGGGGGAGCAGGAGACGTAGTCCAGGCCAACGGATTCGCAGAAGGCGATGGAGGCGGGGTCGCCGCCGTGTTCGCCGCAGATGCCGAGCTTCAGGTTTGGTTTGGTGCGGCGGCCTTTTTCGGCGGCGATGCGCACGAGGGCGCCGACGCCGTCCACGTCGATGGAGACGAACGGGTCTTTGGGCAAGACGCCTTGTTCGACGTAGGCGGGGAGGAATTTGCCAGCGTCGTCACGCGAGAGGCCGAAGACGGTTTGGGTCAGGTCGTTGGTGCCGAAGGAGAAAAAGTCTGCGGCTTCGGCGATGGAGTCTGCGGTCAGGGCGGCGCGGGGCAGTTCGATCATGGTGCCGATGCTGTATTCCACCGAGTGGCCGGTTTCCGCGAAGACTTCCCTGGCGGTTTTTTCGATCTGGGCGCGGGTGATGTCCAGTTCGCGTTTGATACCGACGAGCGGGATCATGATTTCGGGGACCGGGGCTTTGCCGGTTTTGCCGATTTCCACGGCGGCCTCGAAGATGGCGCGGGCCTGCATTTCGTAGATTTCGGGGTAGGAGACGCCGAGGCGGCAGCCGCGATGGCCTAGCATCGGGTTGGTTTCGGAGAGTTCCTCGGCACGGGTTTTGATGGTGGCCGCGTCCATGCCCAGGGCTTGCGCCACTTCGGCCAGTTCCGCCGCGCCATGGGGTAGGAATTCGTGCAGTGGCGGGTCGAGCAGGCGGATGGTGACGGGCAGACCTTCCATGATCTTGAACAGGGCGATGAAATCCTCGCGCTGGTAGGGCAGCAGCTTGGCCAGCGCGTCCCTGCGACCGGATTCGTCATTGGCCATGATCATCTGGCGGACGGCGGAGATACGCGCGGGGTCAAAGAACATGTGTTCTGTGCGGCACAGGCCGATGCCTTCCGCACCGAATTTGCGGGCGGTGTCCGCGTCCAGCGGGGTTTCCGCGTTGGTGCGCACTTTGAGGCGGCGGGCGCCGTCGGCCCAGCTCATCAGGGTTTCGAACTCGCCCGAGAGCTGCGGTTCGATCATTTTCACGGAACCCGCGAAGACTTCGCCGGTGGCGCCGTCGAGCGTTAGGATATCTCCGGCGCGCAGGATGACACCACCAGCGGCGAGGGTTTGCGCGCCGTAATCGACGTTAATCCCGCCTGCACCGGCGACGCAGGGGCGGCCCATGCCGCGCGCAACGACGGCGGCGTGGCTGGTCATCCCGCCGCGCGTGGTCAGAATGCCACGGGCGGCGTGCATGCCGTGAATATCTTCCGGGCTGGTTTCGATACGCACCAGGATGACGGACTCGCCCTTTTGGGCGCGCAGCTCGGCCTCGTCTGCGGAGAACACGACCGCGCCGGAGGCGGCGCCGGGGCTGGCGGGGAGGCCGCGCGCGAAGAGTTTCGGCGTGGCTTTGGGGTCCAGGGTTGGGTGCAGGAGCTGGTCGAGTGAGGCGGGGTTGACGCGCATGATCGCGGTGTTGCGGTCGATCAGGCCGGATTCGGCCATTTCCACGGCGATGCGCAGCGAGGCGGCGGCGCTGCGTTTACCCGAGCGGGTTTGCAGCATGTAGAGTTTGTTTTGCTGGACGGTGAATTCGATGTCCTGCATGTCCTTGTAGTGCTTCTCCAGCACGTCGCGGACTTTGTTCAGCTCGGCGTAGGCTTCCGGCAGGGCTTCTTCCATGCTCAGCTCGCCGGGTTTGGCGTAAACCTTCGAGAGCGGGCGCGGGGTGCGGATGCCCGCGACCACGTCCTCGCCCTGGGCATTTACCAGGTATTCGCCGTAGAATTCGTTCAGGCCGGTCGAGGGGTCGCGGGTGAAGCAGACGCCGGTCGCGCAATCCTCCCCCATGTTGCCGAAGACCATTGCCTGGACGTTCACCGCCGTGCCCCAGCTTGCCGGGATGTCGTGCAGGCGGCGGTAGGTGTTGGCGCGCGGGTTCATCCACGAGCCGAAGACGGCGCCGATCGCGCCCCACATCTGGTCGGCGGGGTCTTGGGGGAAGGGGCTGCCGGTTTCTTCCTCGACCATCGCCTTATAATCTTCGACGACCTGCTGCCAGTTTTCCACGCTCAGCGCGGTGTCTTCCACCACGTCGGCTTCCAGCTTCGCGTTTTCAATGATTTCCTCGAAGCGGTGGTGATCGACGCCGAGCACGACCGAGCCGTACATCTGGATGAAGCGGCGATAGGAGTCCCAGGCGAAGCGGGCGTCGCCCGAGCCGGTGGCCAGGCCGAGCACGGTGACGTCGTTCAGGCCGAGGTTCAATACGGTGTCCATCATGCCCGGCATGGAGACGCGCGCGCCTGAGCGCACGGAGACTAGCAACGGCTTGTCGCCATCGCCGAATTTGCGGCCGACGGCGCTCTCGATGCGGGCCAGGGCGGTGGCGACCTGGGTTTGCAGCTCGGCGGGGTAGTTTTTGCCGTTGTCGTAATAGGCGGTGCAGACTTCGGTGGTGATGGTGAAGCCGGGGGGGACCGGCAGGCCGATGGCGGCCATTTCCGCAAGGTTCGCGCCCTTGCCGCCGAGCAAGTTGCGCAGGGACGCGTTGCCGTCGTTCACGCCAGCACCGAAATTATACACCCACTTTGTCATCTTAATACTCCCTAGCCTTCAATCCGCGAGAAATCAGCGATCTGATGCACCGTGTCGCGAAACGCGGCGAGCAATTGCAGACGATTGCGGCGCAATTCTGGCATCTGATCGTTGATCGTAACTTTTTCAAAGAATGCGTCCACGGTGCCGCGCAGCTTGGCCAGCTCGGCCACCACGAGGGCGTAGTTTTCCGCCGCTAGGTGGTGCTTCGTGTCCTGCTGCAGGGATGCCAGCATGTCGCGGAAGTTGGACTCCTCGGGGCTCGATAGCGATCCGGCGATGAGGGTTGCCAGATGCGGGCCGTCCTTGGCGTCTTCAATCTTCAGAATATTCGCGGCGCGCTTGTAGGCCGCGAGCAGGTTCTTGCCGTCCTCGGAGGAGAGCATTTCGCCCAGTGCGGCGACGCGCTTCATCACGCGGACCAGATCATCGTCCGCGCCGGCGGCCAGGACGGCGTCCAGAACGTCGAAACGCTGGCCTTCGCCGCGCAGTTTGACGCGCAGGCGTTCGATGATGAAATCGAACAGCTCGTCGTTGCCTAGCAGCGGTTTCAGGTTCAGGCGCAGGTCGTTTTCGAGGATGATGCGGATCACGCCAAGGGCGGCGCGGCGCAGGGCGTAGGGGTCGCCCGAGCCGCTCGGTTTCTCCCCGATGCGGAAGAATTCGGCCAGGGTGTCCAGCTTGTCCGCCAGGGCAAGACTCACAGAGACCGGGGCGCTCGGGACTTCGTCAGCCGGGCCTTTGGGCTGGTAATGGGTGCGGATGGCGGCACCCACGAGCGCGCCGTCCCAGCCACGGGGGTTTTTCTCGGCGTAGTAGCCGCCCATCACGCCCTGGAGCTCGGGGAATTCGCCGACCATGCCGGTGACAAGATCGGCCTTGCACAGAAGTCCGGCCCATTCGGCTTGTTTTGCGTCGGCGCCGAGAAGATTCGCGATCCGCGCGGCACGGGCGGCGATGCGGTCCACGCGGGCGCGCTGGGTACCGATCTTGGCGTGAAAGGTGATCTTTTCCAGCCTGGGCAGCAGCAGGTCCAGCGCGGTTTTCAGGTCCAGGTCCCAAAAATGCCGGGCGTCCGAAAGTCTGGCGCGCAGGACGCGCTCGTTTCCGGCGATGATCGCGGCACCGCCGTCCGTCGCGGCGAGGTTGGCGACGAAGGCGAAATATGGGGCGGGCTGGCCCAAGGCGTCGCGCAGGGCGAAGTATTTCTGGTTGATCTTCATCGACAGCTCGCGCACTTCCGGCGGCAGGTCCATGAATTTCGCGTCGATCTGGCCGATCAGCGGGACGGGCCATTCGACCAGCCCGGTCACTTCGTCGAGCAGGCCGTC
>DAOMCN010000001.1:26841-47200 GCA_035427885.1 Acidocella sp.
TAACTTTTTCAACTCCTGCACGATCTCGGCGCGCGCTTCGGCGTGCGTGCGGTGAATCGAGGAAGGATCGCTATCCCCCCGTTGTTTCTGATATCGATTGCCGGTAGTCGGGCTCTTGGTGGTGGCGATCACTTCGTCGAGCAGGCCGTCATCGCGCGCTACACTCAAGGAAAGTGCGGCGGCACCTCGGGCGATGCCGTCCGCGATGCGGGCGCGGCGCTCATCCTGGTCCACCACGACGTAATGTTCGCGCAGTTTTTCTTCCCAGACCGCCGCCGAGGATACGTCCAGCGTGTTTGGGCCGTGGACGCGGTGGCCCTCGGTCTCGCTGCTTGCAGTTACGGGGCCGAGGGTGACCGGCAGGACCGCGCCATCCAGGAGGCAGACGATGCGGCGCAGGGGGCGGACCCAGGTGAACTCGCCGCTGGTGCCCCAGCGCATGGATTTTGGCCAGGAGAATTTGGCCAGTGCGCCGGGCAGCTCAACGGCCAGCAACTCGGCGGCGCTCAGGGCGGGCAGGTTGCGGCGCAGGACGAAATAGCCGCCTTCGGCTATGACCTCGTCGCGGTTGGCGCTGTGTTTGCCGAGGAATCCGGCGAGGGCGGCTTCGGGCGCGGAATCACGCGGGCCGCGCGCTTCCAGCACGCTGCCGGGCTTCTCGGCCGCGACTGTGGCGCGGATCGCAATCCGGCGCGGGCCGTAATAGGTTTTGATCGCAGTCGCCTTCAGCTCGGCGAGGACCGGCGCGATCAGTTTTTTTAGCTCCGCCGCCGCGTCGCGCTGCATGCGCGCGGGGATTTCCTCGGAAAACAGCTCTAGAAAAAACTCAAGCATCTTCGCCCACCATCCAGGCTTCCGCGCAGGCCTTGGCCAGGTTGCGCACCCGGCCGATATAGCTCGCACGTTCCGCCACCGAAATAACGCCACGCGCATCCAGCAGGTTGAATAAATGACTCGCCTTAATGCACTGATCATACGCGGGCTGGGCGACGCCCGCCGCGACCAGAGCGGCGCATTCCTGCTCCGCATCCGCGAAATGGCGCGCCAGCATCTCGGTATTCGCCAGCTCGAAATTATGTTTCGAGTAGTCGCGCTCGGCGCGCAGGAAAATATCCCCGTAGGTCACGCCCTGGCCGTTGAAGTCCAGGTCATAGACATTCTCGACGCCCTGCACATACATTGCCAGGCGCTCCAGCCCGTAGGTCAGTTCCGCGCTCGGGGCGACGCAGGCGATGCCGCCGACCTGCTGGAAATAGGTGAATTGTGTCACCTCCATGCCGTCACACCAGACTTCCCAGCCCAGGCCCCAGGCGCCCAGCGTCGGGCTTTCCCAGTCGTCCTCGACGAAGCGGATGTCGTGCTTGTTACGGTCGATGCCGATGGCGTCGTAGCTGGCCAGGAGGAGGGATTGGATGTCGTCCGGGCTGGGCTTCAGCAGGGCCTGATACTGGTAATAATGTTGCAGGCGGTTGGGATTCTCGCCGTAGCGCCCGTCCGAGGGGCGGCGCGAGGGCTGCACATAGGCGGCTTTCCAGGGTTTTGGCCCCAGGGCGCGCAGGGTGGTCGCGGGGTGGAAGGTGCCCGCACCCATCTCGACGTCATAGGGCTGCAAAATCACGCAGCCCTGCGCAGCCCAAAACTGGTGCAGGGTCAGGATGATATCCTGAAAACTCTTCGGCGCCTTCGGGCTGGTGTGCTCTGTCATGAACCGTGTATAGAAAAGTTAAGCGAATTGCGCCGCAGCAATACGGCCCCGGCGCGCTTAGGGCAACCGTGGCGCCGTCTAAAACGAAGGACACCCCCGATGAGCCGCCCCGCCCGTTTCTCTGCCGAAGACTGGTTCGGCATCTGGACCATTACCCTGATCAGCGCCGCGATGTTCGCCTTCCGCGAATTCGCCATCGTGCCGCGGGTAACCGTAGGCCTCTGCGCCGCGGCGAACGCGCCCGCCATCTGCGTCCCGCGTGCGGCTGTGCTGTGGCTGCAATATGAACAAGGGTTTGGTTGGGCAGCGCTTGTCCTCGGGCTTTTCGCCTTTGTCTCTGGCAGGCGCTGGCCTGGGATTTTTGCGATTGCGCTCGGTGTTGCCGCCGTCATTAATTTTAACGCCACCACCGGTATTCTCGGGCTGACGCTCGGGCTGATCACCTGGATCAGCCTGTGCACCGGGCGCTGGGGGGAGAGCGTTAAGGGGTAAAGCCCTCCCCAGGCCGGGCGTTAGGCGGACAGTGTCGCGGTTTGCGCGGCGAAGAGTTCCGCCGTGCCGCTGCGGGCCAGGGCGAGCAGGGCGGCGAAGGCAGCGTCGTCGAACGTGGCTTTTTCGGCGGTGGCCTGGATCTCGATGATGCCGCCGTTCTGGGTCAGGATGAAGTTCGCGTCCGCATCGGCGGCGGAGTCTTCGGCGTAGTCGAGGTCGAGGACCGGCGTGCCGCGATAGATGCCGCAAGAGACCGCGGCGACCTGGCCGATCAGCGGGTTGACCTTGAGCACGTTGTTTGCCTGCAGCTTACGGATTGCCAGAGCCAGGGCAACGTAAGCGCCGGTGATGCTGGCGCAGCGCGTGCCGCCGTCGGCGTTGAGGACGTCGCAATCCATGGTGATGGTCATTTCGCCCATCAACTTACGGTCCACCACGGCGCGTAAGGAACGGCCGATCAGGCGCTGGATCTCCTGGGTGCGGCCGGACTGCTTGCCGCGTGCGGCCTCGCGGTCGCCGCGGCTATGGGTCGCGCGCGGCAACATGCCGTATTCGGCCGTGATCCAGCCCTCGCCTTGGCCGCGCATGAAGCCCGGAACCTTGCCCTCGACGCTCGCGGTGCAGAGCACTTCCGTGCCGCCCATCCGGATCAGCGCCGAGCCTTCCGCGTGGTGGGAAAACCCGGTCTCAATGCTCACCGCGCGCAGCGCGTCGAAATTCCGTCCTGAAGGGCGCATATACATCATCCTGTCTTTCTTGCGTTGGCGCTGCTATTAGCGGAGGCTTACCCCATGGACCATAGGACCAAACGAAATCCCGCCCCGCCACGGCTCCCGCCGGGGCTCGACGTCCGCTCGGCGGCGGTGCTGCGCGAGATCGTGGAGCAATATGTCGAGACCGGGGAGCCGGTCGGCTCGCGAACCCTCTCGCGGCTGCTGCCCCTCAACCTCTCACCCGCGACCATCCGTAATGTCATGGCCGATCTTACAGACGCCGGGCTGCTTTTCTCGCCCCATACCTCGGCCGGGCGCTTGCCCACGGATCGGGGGTTGCGGCTCTTTGTCGATGGGCTGTTGCAGTTCGGCGAACTCTCGGAGGATGAGCGATCCACCATCAACCTCGCCCTCGCGCAGACCGGGCGCAGCCTCCAGGATACCCTCGCCCAGGCATCGACCATGCTCTCCGGCCTCTCCGCCGCCGCCGGGCTGGTGCTCGCCCCCAAAGGCGACGGCCCGGTGCGCCATATCGAATTCGTCCCGCTCTCGCCGGGCCGCGCGCTTGTCGTCCTCGTCTCCGCCGACGGGCAGGTGGAAAACCGGATTATCGATACGCCGCCTGGCATGCCCCCCTCGGCGCTGCAACAGGCTAGCAACTACCTCAACGCGCAACTCTCCGGCCTCTCCCTCGCCGAATTGCGCCTGCGCGTCTCCGCCGAGCTCAAAGCCGACCATACCGCGCTGGACGATTTGACCAATAACATTGTCGAAGCTGGACTCGCCACATGGTCCAGCGAAGGGCGCGCCGGGTCGCTCATTCTGCGCGGGCAAAGCCGCCTCCTCGCCGATGTCGATCAGTTGGAGAAACTCGGCGCCATCCAGTCCCTCTTCGAACGCCTTGAGACCGAGGAGACCATGCTCCGCCTCCTCGAACTCGCGGAAACCTCGGACGGCGTGCGAATTTTCATCGGCGCGGAATCCGGCCTCTTCGGCGCTGCCGGCGTCTCTATGGTCGTCGCCCCCGCACGCAACGCCCAGGACCGGATCGTCGGCGCCATCGGCGTTATCGGTCCAACCCGCATCAACTATGGCAAAATCATCCCCGTCGTGGACTACACCGCCCGCGTTATCGGCCGATTGTTGGGGTAGGGAAAAGTAAGGAAGTAAGGGAAAGTAAGGGGAAAAGGGTGTTGTCCCTTGGAGGCCCGCCAAGGGCTTCGCCCTTGAGCTCGGTCCAAGGGGCAACGTCCCTGGTCTTACTTCCTTACTTCCTTTTTTTCTTGCTTCCTTACGCAGACATCGCTTCCGGGGCGGTTCGGGTACGTTTGGTGATGAGCTTGTTTAGGGCGTGGATATAGGCGCGGGCGGCGGCGACGATGGTATCGGTATCGGCGCCTTGGCCATCGACCATCTTGCCGTCTTCTTCGAGGCGGACGGTGCAGCGGGCTTGTGCGTCGGTGCCTTCGGTGACGGCGCCGACGGAGAAGAGTTGCAGGTTTGCGGTGTGGGGGAAGATGGCGTGGATGGCGTTGAAGGTTGCGTCCACGGGGCCGTCGCCGCGTTCATCCGCGGATTTTACGACCCCGCCCACTTCCAACTCCAGCAGGGCGCGGGGTTTGGCTTTTGAGCCAGCCCAGAGTTCCAGGGAGACGAATTTGATTTGCTGGTGGCCACGGGTAACTTCGTCATCGACCAGGGCGACGATGTCTTCGTCGTAGACGATCTTTTTGCGGTCGGCGAGGTCTTTGAAGCGGCGGAAAGCGTCGTTCAACGCGTTGTCGCCGATGTCGCTGTAGCCCAGCAGGTTTAGCTTGTCGCGGAAGGCGGCGCGGCCGGAGTGCTTGCCCATGATCAGCGAGGTTTTTTGCCAGCCGACGCTCTCGGGGGTCATGATCTCATAAGTGGCGGCGTTTTTCAGCATGCCGTCCTGGTGGATGCCGGATTCATGCGCGAAGGCATTGCGGCCGACGATGGCTTTGTTGGGTTGCACGTCGAAGCCGGTGATGGTTGCCAGGAGTTTGCTGGTGCGCAGGATGCGGGTGGTGTCGATGTTGTGGACGAAGGGTGCGGCGTCCGGGCGGGTGCGGATGGCCATCACGACTTCTTCCAGCGCGGCGTTGCCAGCGCGCTCGCCGATGCCGTTGATGGTGCATTCGACCTGCCGCGCACCGGCGCGCAGGGCGGCCAGCGTGTTCGCGACGGCTAGGCCCAGGTCGTTATGGCAATGGGCGGAGAGGATCACGCGGTCCGCGCCGGGGACTTCGTTCAGCACCAGGGCGAAGATGCGCGACAGGTCTTCAGGCACGCCGTAGCCGACGGTGTCGGGGATGTTGATGGTGGTGGCGCCAGCCTTGATGGCGGCTTCGACGCAGCGCAGCAGGAATTCGGGTTCGGTGCGGGTGCCGTCCTCGGCGGACCACTCGACGTCATCAGTGTAATTGCGCGCCAGGGTAACCGAGGCGGTGACCGCTTCCAGCACCGCGTCCGGTTCCATGCGCAGTTTATACTTCATGTGAAGCGGGCTGGTGGAGATGAAGGTATGAATGCGTCCGCGTTGCGCGCCCTTGATGGCTTCGGCGGCGCGGATAATGTCGTTCGGGGCGGAGCGCGCCAGGCCTGCGATCACGGGGCCTTTGATTTCCTGGGCGATGCGCTGCACGCTCTCGAAATCGCCGGGGCTGGCGATCGGGAAGCCTGCTTCCAGCACGTCAACGCCGAGCTCGGCCAGAGCCACCGCCATGCGCAGTTTTTCGTCCAGGTTCATCGAGAAGCCGGGCGATTGTTCGCCGTCGCGCAGCGTGGTGTCGAAGATGATGACGCGGTTGGAGTCAATTTTGCCGAAGCTCGGGTGGTTAATCGTCATGGTTCTGCTCTGTTCCGTTTAAAATGCCGATGGAATTGTCTTAAAAGGGGCATTCCCCTGAACGATGCTCGCGCGTCAGCGCGGCTTTACGCCCAGGGGCGGATAAGTCGAAGGAGCAGTCCAGAGGATTTTGCGGCGACGGCCATACCCCCGAAATAGGGCAGTTTTTACTTCGTCGCAAGTTATTTAGTGGCAGCAGGCGAGAGATGCTCACAATCCGGCCGTGCTGCGCCGCTGTGTACCGAAGGTGGCGCGGTTTATCCTAAGAATTTGTGGCGCGATGGGCGGCGTTTGGGGTGACGATTATTTATGCTGCTGGCGGAGGTTCCGCCAGTGCCGGTTGTTGTGTTGCCGGTGCTGTTGCTGCTGGTTGTTGGGCTGCTGGTGGTGCTTGCGGCTGTGGCGCTGCTGGCGGGGAATGCGCTTTCGACCGCTTTAAACGAATTGGACACGCCGCCGCCGATCGAGGCGGCCGCGCCAAAGATACCTGCGGTCATCAGCGAAGCCAGAAGCGCATACTCAATCGCCGTCACGGCGCGACGATCTGACTGCATGCGGCGCAGCCATTTACCTAACAACATAGAGATACTCCCGACGGATAGGGCAATAATCCCGCCATGAGGGGCGCGGCGGGATGTTGAGCGGTTCAACAAAACTGCAAATTTGTTAATAGACAGTTTTGATACGCTGCAAGCCTCTCTTTTTTAACGATTGCGTTACCCTGGTCGGAATCGGGCCTGTTACGGGGCGGGGGTGCGCCTTGTGGTCAGCCAGAGTTCGTGCCCGGCGTAGACCAGCGCGGCCACGCAGGCCGGGACGATGAAATACAGGACGCGAAAGAGCAAAATCGCGCCGAGCGCGGCGGCCGGGGGCATATAGACCGAGAGGCCGAGCAGCAGCACCGAGTCAAAAACCCCGATCCCGCCGGGCAGGCCTGAGAAAATACCGCCCGCGAAGGCGGCGAGGTAGACGCCCAGCACGTGCGGATAGCTTAAGCCCGGCGTGTCGGGTAGGACGGCGTAGAGGATCGCGCAGGCGGTTGAGATGTCGCAGCAGGAGAGTAGGACCTGGGTCAGCGCCAGGGCGCGGCCCGGCGGGGTCAGGCTGTGGCCGAAAATTTTGAAGCCGGGCAGTTTTTGCGCCACCAGGACGTAGAACAAGATCGCCAGCGCCAGGGCGCCACCTAACGCGCGCAGGGCCCAGGGCGCGACCTCATGGCCAAAAAGGGGCAGGTTTTCGGGGAAGGCCAGCAGCAGGACGCCGAGCAGCGTCATCAGCCCGATTGTGAACATGGTGCCCGAAAAGGTCACGATCCGGGCGATTCCGGCGGGGGGCACTTGCCATTGGGCATAGAGGCGCAGGCGGATGGCGGCGGCGGAGAGGGCGGGTGCGCCGAGCACATGGCTCAGCGCATAGGCGCAGAAGGAGGCGAGCGCGATGCGCAGCGGCCCCAGCGGCGCAAACACCGCGCCGCGTTTGGCGAACACGACGCCGGGTGCGTCGTAGAGCATCATCAGCCCGAACGAGCCGCCCAGGAGCATCAACGCGTGGTAAACCTGGCTTCGCGGTGTTCCCGCCAGGGCGGACAGGACATCGCCCAGCCCGACGCGTTTCAGCGCGCCGTGCAGACCGATGACGACGCCCAGAAGCACCAGAACGCCCAAGGCCGGCGGCAGATATCTGATCGCCTGTTTTCTCGTCACGGCGGCGGGCCGTTCAGGCCGCTTCAGCGCGTGTCAGCGCCGTCTCGATCAGCGCGCGGGTTCGCTCGACACCGTAAAGGGCGATGAACCCGCCAAAGCGAGGTCCTTCCACCTGACCCAGCAGCACCTGATACAGGCAGTCGAACCAGGATTTCAGCGGTGCGAACGGGTGGCGCTTGCCGACGGCATAGACCAGGTTCTGAAGCTGCTCGGCCAGGGTCGCGCCGGGATATTCGTCCAGGCTTTGTCCCAGGCTCGCCGCCAGATCTTCCAGGCCGGCGCGCTCGACGGCGCTGGGGGCGCGGAAGTGTTTCTTCGGGGCGACGAAATCGCGATTGTAGACGATCGCGTAATCGACCAGCTTGGCCAGGAACGGGTAGGTCTGCGCGTTGGCGTCCGGGAGGTAGGCGCGGATGAAGCCCCACAGCATTTCCGGGCTGTCGGCGTTGATCACCGAGGCGAGGTTCAGCAGCATGGTGAAGCCGATCGGCGAGCCCGGATGTTCGGGCAGCATGCCGCCGTGGATATGCCAGGCTGGGTTGGCGTGCGGGTCTTCCGCCGAGGCCAGGGTGGAGACGGCGTTGATGTAATCGTCCGTGGCGCGGGGGATCACGTCGAAGAACAGGCGCTTGGCGCGTTGCGGGGCGTGGTACATGAACTGCGCCAGGCTCTCGGGCGGGGCGTAGGTCAGCCATTGCTCGACCGAGAGGCCGTTGCCTTTGCTCTTGGAGATTTTCTGGCCGTTTTCGTCGAGGAAGAGCTCGTAGGTCAGGCAGACCGGTGGCTCGGAGCCCAGGGCGCGCACGATGGCCGAGGAGAGCTTTACCGAATCAATCAGGTCCTTGCCGGACATCTCGTAATCGACATCGAGCGCGTGCCAGCGCATCGCCCAATCGGCTTTCCACTGCAGCTTCGCGGCGCCGCCGGTGACGGAGGTCTCAAAGCGGGTGCCGGTTTCGGGGTCGAGCCAGGTGACGGTGCCATGCTCCACGTCCACCCGCTCGATCGGTACCTGCATGACGATACCGGTACGCGGGTGGATCGGCAGGATCGGCGAATAGCTGGCGCGGCGCTCCGGCCCGAGGGTCGGCACGATGATCTCCACGATGGCGTCGTGATGGGCCAGGACATGCAGCAGGGCGTTATCGAAGCGGCCCGAGAGGTAGTATTCGCTCGATGAGGCGAATTCGTATTCGAAGCCGAAGGAATCCAGGAAGGAGCGCAGGCGGGCATTGTTGTGCGCGCCAAAGCTCTCGTGCGTGCCGAAGGGGTCGGGGATCTTGGTCAGCGGCTTGCCGAGGAACTCGCGCAGCATTGTCTTGTTGGGCACGTTGTCCGGGACTTTGCGCAGGCCGTCCATGTCGTCCGAGAAGGCGAGCAGTTTTGAGGGCAGGCCGGTCAGGTCCGTGAACGCCTTGCGCACCCAGGAGGTGCGCGCAACCTCGCCGAAGGTACCGATATGGGGCAGGCCGGACGGGCCGTAGCCGGTCTCGAACAAGGCGGTGGTCTTGCCTTTTTGCTTCAGGCGTTCGGCGACGCGTTCGGCTTCACGGAAGGGCCAGCTTAACGGGGATTGTGTCTGTTCGCTCATGATGGGCGTGGTCTAGAGCAATATCCGCGATTTTGAAAATCCGCGGGGGCGAGAATTAAGGGGCGGGTTTGCCCTATGGCCAAACCCGGCGGCCCGGCTATACCTGGGGGTGATGGCTTTTCTTCCCGAATCCGCCGCGCTGATCGCGGGCCACGGCCATGCTGTGTTGCTCAACCAGGATGGCCTCTTCGTCGAGGTCAGGACCGGCACTGTCGCCAAACAGCTTGGCGATGCGACGCCGCTCGTGGTCCACGGTCCGGCGACACTCCGGCGGCTGGGCAATCCCGCCATCGCGATGCTCGATCTGCTCGAACTTTTTGCCTTTGTCTGCCCGGCGCAGAGCCTAGCGCCGACGCCATCCGGGCTGGCGCGGGCGCTGGATATGGAGCCGCCGCAAACGCCGCAGGAGGCGGCGGGGGCGTTGATCATGATGGCAGAGGCGCTGCTCGCCCGGCTCGCGGCCGGTAGGTCGGTCCCCGCCAATCTCGACGCGCCGGGTTTGGCGGCGCGGATGGGGGCGGCGGGTTGGGGTTGGGCGCCGTATGTGCTGGCGGCGCTGGGCACGCCCGCCGCTGCGCCGAGCGATATGGCGATGCGGCTGCATAAACGTCTGCCCAAATGGGAGGATACGGCGCCGCGCCCGCCGCCTTCGGCTTATCCGGTCACGATTCCGGCGGCGCGGGCGCGGCTCGCGACGCTGCTTGGCGAACAGGCCGAGCAGCGCCCGGCGCAGGCCGATTACGCCTCCGCCGTGACCGCCGCCTTCGCGCCGCGCACCGCCGAGGGCGTGCCGCATGTCGTCCTCGCCGAAGCGGGGACGGGGACGGGCAAGACGCTGGGCTACCTTGCCCCCGCCAGCCTCTGGGCGGAGATGAACCACGGCGCGGTCTGGGTCTCGACCTATACGCGCCATCTTCAGCGCCAGATCGAGCAAGAGGCGGGGCGGCTGGGTCCTGACGCGAAAATCGTGCTGCGCAAGGGGCGGGAGAATTATCTCTGCCTGCTCAATTTCGAGGATGCGGCCAATGTCGCGCGGTATGCGATTCCGCTCGGGCTGGTGGCGCGCTGGGCGATGGCCAGCGCGGATGGGGATTTGTTCGGCGGCGATCTGCCGGGGTGGTTTCCCGAACTCTTCGGCCATGGTCTGCTCGCGCAGATCGCGGATCGGCGGGGCGAGTGCATTCATGCCGCTTGTCCGCATTTCTCCACCTGCGTCATCGAGCATGTCGTGCGCAATGCGCGCCAGGCGGATATTGTCATCGCCAACCATGCGCTCGTCATGGCGCAGGCGGTCTGGGGCGGGTTGGACGATGATTTCGTGCCGACGCGCTATGTTTTCGACGAAGGCCACCATCTGTTCGACGCTGCCGATTCGGCGTTTTCCATCGAGCTGTCCGGCTCGGCGATGGCGGAGCTTCGCCGCTGGTTGCTTGGGCCGGAGGGAACGCGCTCGCGCGCGCGCGGGCTGGCGCGCCGCCTTGAGGATATTCTCGCGACGGACGAGCGGACCCGCGCCCCGGTCGATGCCGCGCTGAAGGCGGCACTGGCGCTGCCGGCACCGATGTTCTCGCTGCGGCTCGACCCGGAGCTGGCCGACGACAAGAACCCCGCCGAGGCGTTTTTGCGCAGTTTGCGCGTGCAGGCGCGCGCGCGTGCCACCGAGGCAGATCTCAAACACGCCCTGCCCTTTGAGGTCGATCTCCATCCGATCGCCTCGGAAATCCTGCCCGTTGCCGCAGCGCTCTCCGACGCGCTGGAGAAGCTCCGCCAGCCTCTCGTCGCCCTGCGCGCGCGTTTTATGGATCGGTTGGAGTCCGAGGCGGAGACCCTCGATGAGACCACCCGCCAGCGGCTGGAGGGTACCGCGCGTAGCCTCAAGCGCCGAGCGATCGACCAGATCAGCGCGTGGCGGCGTATCCTCGACGGGCTGCCCACCGAGACGAAGCCGGGCGAGCGGCCTGGGCACATCGAGTTCCTGCGCCTCGACCGCGAAGCCGGGACGGATATGGATGTCGCGCTGCTCTCGCATCTGCTCGACCCAACGGAAGCGTTTATCGAGACGATCGCCAACCCGGCGCACGGGCTGCTCATCACCAGCGCCACGCTGCGCGACGGCATTGAGAACGAGACCGCATGGGAGCGGGCGGAGGCGCGCACCGGGGCGGCGCATCTGGCGAGCCCCGCGATCCGCGCCGCGTTCGACAGCCCGTTCGACTACGCCGACCGGACGCGCATCGTCCTCGTCTCGGATGTGAATACCCAGGATACCAGCGCGCTCGCCGGGGCGTATCAGGCGCTGTTCCAGGCGGCTGGCGGCGGCGGACTCGGGCTATTCACCGCGATTTCGCGGCTGCGCGCCGTGCATGCCAAAATCGCCCCGGCGCTGGAGGCGGTCGGGATTCCGCTCTACGCGCAGCATGTGGATGCGATGGACAACGCCACGCTGGTCGATGTTTTCCGCGCCGAGGAACATTCCTGCCTGCTCGGCACCGATGCGATGCGCGACGGTGTCGATATTCCCGGTCCGGCGCTGCGGCTTGTTGTTTTTGAGCGGACGCCCTGGCCGCGCCCGGATATTCTGCACCGCACGCGCCGGGTGCATCTCTCCGGCGGGATGCCCAAGGAATATGACGATGCCATCGTGCGCCTGCGCCTGCGTCAGGCGTTTGGCCGCCTGATCCGGCGTGCCGAGGATCGCGGCGTGTTCGTGCTGCTTGACCGGCAGGCGCCGTCGCGTCTGCTGACCGCGTTTCCCGAACATGCACCGATTATCCGGTCGGGGCTGGCGGAGGCTGTTCAGGGCATCGCCCGGTTCCTCAAGGTCTGAGCGTCGTGACGTTTTTGCCACAGTTGCGGCAAATCAGCACGGGTCGCCATATTAAAGCCTACATTCGACCCCAGATCCCGTGTTACGCCTGAATCAGCAGATAAAGGCGAAAAGCTGATCTGTCTGGGAGACTTTATCTTGTATCGCCTTTGGCTTCTGGCCATTCTGGCATGCGGCAGCGTTGCATTCTCGCACGCTGCCAGCGCCACCCCTAAAAGCCCTGCCGGTGCGTGGCTTACGGCCAACCAGCAAGCCATTATTGTTATTGTGCCGTGCGGCCCTGATTTTTGCGGGCGTATCGCCGGTATTGTCCAGAATACCCCGGGCAGTTCAGCACCGCTCGACTGGCAGGGAAAGCCGCAATGCGGCCTGACCATCCTGCATACCCATGCCGCCGATACGGGCGCGACGCCGAAGTGGCGTGGGACCATCCTCGATCCGCGCGACGGCAGCGTCTATCAGGCCAGCCTGACCCTCGATGACCATGGCAACCTGCGTCTGCACGGTTATCTCGCGCTGCCGCTGCTGGGCCAGACCGAGGTTTGGCACCCGTTTAACAGTCAGGCGCTGAGCGGCTGCGCAGTGTCTCCGGCGGCGCTGAGGGCGGGGGCTTAGGCGAAATCTGACGCGTTTTTTATGCCTATCGGCGCATGAGGCGATTTTACGCCTATCGGCGCACGAGGCGCCGGTAGAGGTGCCAGGTGGCATGGCCGAGGATGGGCATCACCACGATCAGTCCGATGAACAGGGGCAAGGTGGCGAGCGCCAGGGCGAGCGCAACAAAGAAGCCCCAGGCGAGCAGCGGTACCGGGTTCTGGCGCATGGCACACAGCGAGGTGGTGATCGCGGTTTTCAGCGAGGCAGGGCGGTCCAGTAACAGCGGGAAGGACACAACGCTGATCGCCAAGGCCGCGATGGCGAAGAGAAAGCCGACGGACAGGCCAAGCGCGATCATCGCCCAGCCCGCCGAGGTGGAATAGAGGCTTGCGACAAAGCTGAGCAGCGAGGCGGGGGGCTTGGGGCCCAGGGTCAGGTTGTAGATGATCTGCGCCGCGCCGAGCCAAAGGAAGAACAGTACAACCAGGATAGCGCCTAGCCCGGCGACGGCGCCGATGGCGGGGGAGCGGATCACCTGGAAGGCGTCCAGCCAGCTGATCAGGCCGGTTTGTTCGCGCCTGCGACTCATCTCGTAGAGGCCGATGGCGAGGAACGGGCCGACCAGGGCGAAACCCGAGGCGGTCGGGAAGATCAGCGGCAGGAGGGCGTGGTCGGCTTCGGCCATCGCGATGAACAGGCCAATGAGCGGGTAGAGAATGCCCAGAAACAGCGCGTCCGTGCGCGCAGCGGCGAAGTCCGCCACGCCGTCGCGCAGGGCGGCGCGCAGATCGCCCAGGGTGATTTTTCGTACAGCAGGTGCTGCGCTCGTCTCCGGCCAGTATTCCGAGGCGGGGGCGCTGCCGACGATCATGACATCATCAAACTGCGCCACGAGCCATTCCATGGGATTGCGAATGTGCATTTTTGCTCACTCCTGCCCGTTTCCCGAGGGATACACGTTTTGATATGGTGCGCACGCGCGAGATCACATCCCCCTGGCACGCAGATGAAAAATTTGCCACACGGGGGCATGGACACGCCTCTTGATCTTGCCATTTCCCGCGCCAATGCCGCGCTGCGCGCCGAGCAGCGCCCGGATGGACATTTTGTCTATGAGCTGGAGGCGGATGCGACGATTCCGGCGGAGTATGTGCTCCTGGAGCATTATCTCGACCGTATCGATGCGCCGTTGCAGGCGAAAATCGGCGTGTATTTGCGGCGGATTCAGGGGGATCACGCGGAAAACCCCGGCGGGTGGCCGTTGTTTCATGGCGGCAAATTCGACATGTCGGCGAGCGTCAAGGCGTATTTCGCGCTCAAGGCGCTGGGCGATGATCCGAACGCCGCGCATATGGCGCGGGCGCGCAGTCTGATCCTGGCGCGCGGCGGTGCGGAGCGGAGCAATGTGTTCACGCGCATCCAGCTCGCCCTGTTCGGCGCGGTGCCGTGGGCGGCGTGTCCGGTTATGCCGATCGAGCTGATGCTGATGCCGGGTTGGTTTCCGATCAATATGCGCAAGGTGTCGTACTGGTCGCGCACGGTGATGACGCCGCTGCTGGTGCTGATGCTGAAAAAGCCGCGCGCGCGCAATCCACGCGAAGTGCGGATTGATGAGTTGTTCTGCACCAGGCCGAGGGAGATTCGCGACTGGATCAAGGGGCCGTTCAAATCCCCCTGGGGGCATTTCTTCAAGGCGCTCGATGTGGCGCTGCGTCCGGCGGAGCGGTTCTTCCCCAAAGCGTCGCGCGAGCGGGCGGTGCGCAAGGCGATTGACTGGACCATCGAGCGGCTCAATGGCGAGGATGGGCTGGGGGCGATTTATCCGGCGATGGCCAATTCGGCGATGATGTTCGACCTGCTGGGGGATGACGAACATTTCGATATCGCGTTCGGCGCGGTGCGCAAGCTGCTCGTGATCGGCGAGGAAGAAGCCTATTGCCAGCCTTGTCTCTCGCCGATCTGGGATACCGCGCTCGCCGCGCACGCGCTGGCCGAGGCGGGCAGCACGGAGGCGGTGCAGGCCGCCTGCGACTGGCTGATCCCGCGCCAGGAACTTAACGTGATCGGCGACTGGGCGGATAACACGCCCGGAACCCGGCCTGGCGGCTGGGCGTTCCAGTACGCCAATCCGCACTATCCCGATGTGGACGATACCGCCGTCGTGGGCATGATCCTGCATCGGAGCAAGAACCCGGCCTATGCTGACGCGATTGCGCGGGCGCGCGAGTGGATTCTCGGGATGCAGTCCACCAACGGGGCCTGGGGCGCGTTCGATATCAATAACGACAGGCAATACCTCAACCATATTCCCTTCGCCGACCACGGTGCGTTGCTCGACCCGCCGACGGAGGACGTTACCGCGCGCTGCATCTCGTTCCTGGCGCAGCTTGGCCACGCGCAGGACCGGTCCGCGATCGAGCGCGGGGTCGTCTATCTGCGCGCCACGCAGAAGCCGGACGGGTCCTGGTTTGGTCGTTGGGGAACTAATTATATCTACGGCACATGGTCCGTCCTCTGCGCCCTCAATGCCGCCGGGGTGGACCCCGCCGACTCCGCTATCGTCCGCGCGGCAGGATGGCTGGTTGGCAAGCAACGCGCAGACGGCGGCTGGGGCGAGGATTGCGAATCCTACGCCGACGCCCCGCCCGGCGAATTCCACGGCTACGCCGAACAGAGCCTGCCCAGCCAGACCGCCTGGGCGGCCCTCGCGCTGATGGCCGCCGGAATGGCCGACCACGCCGCCGTTACCCGCGCCATCGCCTTTCTCCAGGAAACCCAGGACGAACACGGAAGCTGGACCGAAAATGCCTATAACGCGGTCGGCTTCCCGCGCGTCTTCTACCTCAAATACCACGGCTACCCGCGATTCTTCCCGCTTCAGACCCTCAGCCGGTACAGAGCCCTTAAAGCCAGTAACAACCGCCACGTCAGCTACGGATTCTAGAGCGCGACCGGTTGAGCTTCGCTCAACCTGAGTGAGCTGAAAACGTGAAGCACGCTTAAAGTGATCATGCTCGAGGCATATCGCCCGTGGCCTTGTCTGCTTCCGGGGTTACTCCTCGGGATAATATGCCCTATTATGGGGGTGGGCATTGCCTTTAGTATTGTTTTTGCGCCAAGGTTGGCTGCAGTTTTATGACGGGTTAGGGAATCTACATGGCTGACTCTTATGGCGCGGCGGTCGGGCGTCCTCGTTCGCCGATGGATGCCAATGCTGTGCGTGCAGCATATGCGCGCCAGGCGGGGAGTTATGACAACTGGTTTGGTCTGGTCTCGAAGGTTGCACGCCATGCGGCCATCGACGCGGTGAATGGCGCGCCTGGCGAGCAGGTGCTGGAGGTTGGCGTTGGCACCGGGTTGGCGCTGCCGTTTTACGATGCAGGCAAGCGGGTGACGGGGATTGATCTGTCGCGCGATATGCTGGTCAAGGCGCGCTCGCGCGCGGCGGGCCTGGGTTTGCGCAATGTTGAGGCGCTGCTTGAGATGGACGCGCAGGCGACGGATTTTGCCGATAGTACGTTCGATATCGCGGTGGCGATGTTTGTGGCGTCGGTCGTGCCCGAGCCGCGCACGCTGGCCAAGGAATTGCGCCGTGTGGTCAAGCCAGGGGGAACGATCTTGCTGGTTAACCACTTTGCCCGCGAACGTGGACCGGTGTGGTGGGTGGAGCGCGCGCTGGCGCCGGCTTCTTCGGTGCTGGGCTGGCATCCCGATTTTCGCGACCGGCATATTTTCAGCAAGGACGAGCTGGAAACGGCCAAGGTGACGAAGATGCGCCCGTTCGGTCTGTTCCGTTTGGTCGAACTAAAGAACTAAAACACACCATTCTGCGCTCTGCCGAAACGATCCTGCACAATCTCAACTTGATCTTAAAGGCACGGGCTTATATCAGATGGGACCAACGCGGTCCGAATGGATGGACCGGACAGGGAACGGGACATTGTGGATGAAGCGGAACATGGGTTCGGCAGGGATTGCGGTGGTTTTGGCTGTTTTGGCCGGATCGCTGGCGCATGCGCAGGGCGTAGCGGCGACCCCTACGGCGGCGGCGAACGCTTATGTCAACGCGCCACATAACTGGGAAATGTGGCTGCCCACGCCTGGCAGCCCGATGGAGGCCAGCATCGACTGGCTGATGCGCTATGTGCTCTGGATCATGGCTGGCGTGGTCGGGTTTGTTACCCTGCTGCTGGCTTATGTGCTGCTGCGCTTCAACGCGAAACGCAATCCGATCGCCGGGCATGTGACGCATAATACGCTGATCGAGGTGATCTGGATCGTCGTGCCGACGCTGTTGCTTGCCGTGATCGTCGTCCCGTCGATCAACCTGATCTATTACGAGGCCGATACCGCCAACCCGTATATGACTGTCACCGTGACCGGGCATCAGTGGTACTGGGAGTACAACTACAACGGCGTGCAGGGGCTCGATTATACCAGCTACATGGTCCCCGACGACCAGATCAAACCCGGCGAGCTACGCCGCTTGTCGGTCGATCATCCGCTGGTGTTGCCGGTCGGCAAGAAGATCAAATTCGTGATCACCAGCTCCGACGTACTGCATGGCTTTTACCTGCCTTCGCTAGGTGTGCAGCGTTACGCCATCCCTGGCACCAACCAGGAGAGCTGGACGATCATCACCAAGCCCGGCACGTATTATGGCCAGTGCAACCAGATCTGCGGCGCCGGGCATGATGCCATGCCGATCGAGATTAAAGCGGTGCCGCTTGCGGACTATCAGGCCTGGGTGAAGTACGCGCTGACGAACTACACCGAGAATACCGCGCCGTCTTCGCCGCTTATCTTGCCAGCGTCCGCGCAGAAGCTGGCCTCCATTGCCCTCAGCCCCGGTTAAGGAGCCTCACATGTCCTCCACAACGCACGATCACGACGGCCACGGCCACGACGGCCACGACGCACATGGCCACGGCGCGCATCCCAGCTTTGTCCGCCGCTGGCTGATGAGCACCAACCATAAAGACATCGGGACGCTCTACATTACTGCCGCCGTCATCGGCGCGACGGTTGGTGGCGTGCTCTCGATGATTATGCGGTTGCAGTTGATGTATCCGCATAACGATATCGTCACCAGCGGATCGACGTGGAACGCGATTGTCACCGCGCATGGGTTGATCATGATCTTCTGGTTCGTCATGCCGGCGCTGGTTGGCGGGTTTGGCAACTGGTTCGTGCCCATGATGATCGGCGCGCCGGATATGGCGTTTCCGCGCCTGAATAATATGAGCTTCTGGTTCCTCGTCATGGGGTTCATCTTCGTCATGCTCGGATTGTTTCTCGACAGCGGGACCGGGGCGGGGTGGACGCTCTATCCGCCGCTCGATAACGCGAAATATTCGCCTGGAATCGCCACGGATTTCTCGCTGTTCTCGATCCATCTGGTCGGCATTTCCTCGTTGCTCGGCGCGATCAACTTTATCGCCACGATCTTGAACATGCGCGCGCCGGGTATGACCCTACATAAGATGCCGCTGTTCTGCTGGTCGATTCTGGTGACGGCGTTCTTGCTCGTGCTCGCCATTCCGGTACTTGCCGGGGCGGTGACCATGCTGATTATGGACCGTAATTTTGGCACCTCGTTCTTCGAGCCTTCGGGCGGAGGCGATCCGGTGTTGTTCCAGCATCTCTTCTGGTTCTTCGGCCATCCGGAAGTGTACATTATGATCCTGCCGGCGTTCGGCATCATCAGCCATGTCGTCTCGACCTTCTCACGCAAGCCGATTTTTGGTTATCTCGGCATGGCTTACGCGATGGTCGTGATTGGCTTTGTCGGCTTTGTCGTTTGGGCGCACCATATGTTCGTCTCGGCGATCAGTACGGACAGCAAGGTCTATTTCGAAGTGGCGACGCTGATTATCGCGGTGCCGACGGGGATCAAGGTGTTTTCGTGGATTGCGACAATGTGGGGCGGGTCGATCGAGTTCAAGACGCCGATGCTGTGGGCGATTGGCTTCATCTTCCTGTTCGTCATCGGCGGGGCGACCGGTATCGTGCTCGCTAACGCCGGGTTGGACCAGGAGCTGCACAACGATTATTTTCTTATCGCGCATTTCCACTACGTTCTCTCGATGGGCGCCGCGTTTGCGATTTTTGCTGGGTTTTACTACTGGATCGGCAAGATGTCCGGGCATCAGTATCCCGAGTTCTGGGGCAAGCTGCACTTCTGGACGTTTTTTATCGGCGTTAACCTGACCTTCTTCCCGCAGCATTTTCTGGGGCTTGCCGGGATGCCGCGCCGCTATCCTGATTATGCCGATGCCTTCGCAGGATGGAATTTTGTCTCCTCTGTCGGGGCGATGATTTCTGGTGCGTCCTCGCTGATCTTCTTCTACATTTTGTATCGCGTGTTCACCTCGAAAGAGCAGCTTGCGGATAACTATTGGGGCGAAGGTGCGACGACGCTCGAATGGGCCGTGCCCTCACCCGCGCCGCACCACACGTTCGAAGACGTGCCGGTGATCCGCTGAGATGCGAGACTTCAAAGTATGAGCGACTCCGTTCTCGACCGCGCCGACCTGGGGGCAACCGCCGCCGACTGGGTCGCGCTGCTCAAGCCGCGCGTCGTCAGCCTTGTTGTGTTCACCGGGGCAATCGGGTTAGTGATTGCGCCGGTGCATATAAACCCGGTGCTGGCGCTGACCGCGATCTTGTGCATCGCCGTCGGGGCTGGCGCGTCCGGCGCGATAAATATGTGGTATGATCGTGATATTGACCTCATCATGCAGCGCACCCGCTCGCGGCCAATCCCGATGGGGCGGATCTCGCCCGCTGGCGCGCTCGGGTTTGGGGTCGTGCTTGCGGTACTTTCGGTCATGGTCATGGCGATGGCGACCAATCTCATCGCCGCGACGGTGCTTGCGGTTTCTATCTGCTTTTATGTGTTCGTCTATACCATGTGGCTCAAGCGCCGCACGCCGCAAAATATCGTTATTGGCGGTGCGGCGGGCGCGTTTCCGGCGGTGATCGGCTGGGCGGCGGCAACGGGGTCGATCACGGCGCTGCCGATCCTGCTCTTTGCCATCGTTTTCTTCTGGACGCCGCCGCATTTCTGGTCGCTCTCGCTGTTCGCCTCGGGCGATTATGAGCGTGCGGGCGTGCCGATGCTGCCCGTGGTCAAGGGGGCCCGTTATACGCGCTGGTGTATTGTCATCTATACGCTGTTGCTCGTGCCGCTCACGCTGGCGCCCTATGCGATGGGCCTGCTCGGGCCGATTTATGGCGCGACGGCGCTGGTGCTTGGCTTGGGCTTCATCTTCCAGTCCTGGCGCGTGTTGCGCGACGATCAGGATGCGCAGGGACTCTCGCGCACGCAGAATGCGCCCGCGCGCGCCGCCTTTAAATACTCGATCCTCTATCTCTTCGTCCTCTTCGCAGCCGCCGCCGTGGATCGGTTGGTCTGATGCGCGACAGGATGCCAGTTACACAGGTAGAAGAAAACCATTGGACGCCGGAAGAACGCGCCGAATTCAGCCGTCGCCGCAAGGGGCGCAATTTTTTGCTCCTTGGCGTACTCGGCGGATTTTGCGTGTTGATCTATGCCATCGCACTCGTCAAACTGCACGAATACGGGCAGATGTGGTGAGTGTACGTAGCCAACGTAAAGAATAACATTTCAAGGGTAGAGCAGAACCATGAGCGCGACAGGCCATACGGCGACAGACCAGATTAAAGCCACCGTACCGCATCCGTATCATATGGTGGAGCCGAGCCTCCTGCCGCTGTTCGGTGCCGCCTCGGCGCTGCTTACTTTTACCGGCATCATCTTCGCCGCACATTTTCATAACTTCATCTTCCTGGGGATCGGCCTGCTTTCTACGGGATGCACCATGTTCCTCTGGTGGCGCGAT
>DAOMCN010000001.1:47210-48590 GCA_035427885.1 Acidocella sp.
CGTACGCCGGGGGTGCATAAGCTCATCACCCAGATTGGCCTGCGCTACGGCATGGCGCTGTTCATCACTTCCGAAGTCATGTTCTTTGTCTCGTTCTTCTGGAACTATTTCAACTACTTCTTCTACCCGGACAAAATGGGCACGGCCTTCGCCCCGGTCTGGCCGCCGCAGGGCGTTACCACCATCGACCCGCTCGCCATCCCGCTGTTCAACACCATGACGCTGCTGCTTTCGGGCACCACAATTACCTGGGCGCATCATGCGCTGCTCGAAGGCGATAATAAAAACACTGTGCGTGGCATCGCCCTTACCGTCGTGCTGGGTCTCATGTTCCTCTGCGGGCAGGCCTGGGAATATACGCATTCGCCGTTCCCCTTCTATCACGGCGGCATTTTCTCCTCATCATTCTTTATCGCCACCGGGTTTCACGGCATGCACGTGATCGTCGGCACCATCTTCCTCATCGTCTGCCTGTTTCGCGCCATGAACGGGCAGTTCACGCCGCAACGGCATTTTGGCTTCGAAGCCGCCGCCTGGTACTGGCACTTCGTCGATGTTGTCTGGCTGTTCCTCTTCGTGTGCATCTATGTTCTCGGCCGCAGCGCCATTGTTGCTGGATAGGCTGCGCACACTCCCCTGGCGGCGGATTCGCGGCCCGGGGATTGCGGCGTTTATCGCGTTCTGGGTACTCCTGGGGCTGGGCTACTGGCAGTTGCAGCGCCTTGCCTGGAAGGAAGGCATCATCGCCGCTATCCACCACGCCGCCATCTCAGCGCCCGTGCCGCTGCCAGATCACCCGACGCCGTTTGAGAAGGTCTTTCTCCAGGGCCGTTGGATTCCAGGAAAGGCCGCCCTCTACGGCGACGAAGTGCACGACGCGCCCGCCGGGCCAATCGAGGGCGGGGAGCTCATCATGCCCTTCCAACGCCCGAACGGTGAAATTGTCCTCGTCGATCTCGGCTGGGTGCCACAAACCGCCCCTTTCCCAATCTCCGAACCCACTGGACTAACCCAGGTTTCCGGCTACCTGCACGCGCCAATCACGCCCGGCTGGTTCGCCGGAACCGATAGCCCGGCCCAGGGTCTCTACTACACCCTCAACCCAGCAAAAATTGGCGCCGGGCTTGGGTTTGGCAAAGTCGCACCCTATACCCTTATCGCCATGGGCCCCCTGCCCCCACCCGGCAGCGCCGCCCCGCAACCTGCCCAAAATCTTCCCACCCCACCCAATAACCACTACGAATATGCCCTGACCTGGTTCGGCTTCGCCGGACTCCTCATCTTCCAATTCTTCTTCTTCGCCCGCGAACGGCTGCTCGACGAACCGTGAACCGGGGAGGCGGGAGGTAGGCAAGGCCAGGGGGCAGCACCCCTGGCCTT
>DAOMCN010000002.1:0-47237 GCA_035427885.1 Acidocella sp.
ACTTGATGGGATGCACCAGCAGAACCTGGTCACGCTCGATGCCCAGACCGGCAGCGGTGCAGGCGTCCGAGATGTCGCGGCTGGAGACGGAGCCGTACAGCGCGCCGGCATCTGAGGCCTGACGGATCAGGATGATGCTGAGGCCCTGGACGCGCTCGGCCACACGCTCGGCCTCATCACGACGCTTGATGTTTTGCGCTTCCAATTGCGCGCGCTCACGCTCGAAGCGCTCGCGGTTTGCCTTGGTCGCACGCACGGCCTTGGACTGTGGCAGCAGATAGTTGCGCGCATAGCCGGGCTTCACTTTGACGATTTCGCCCATCTGGCCGAGTTTCTCGACGCGCTGGAGCAGAATCAGTTCGATATTTGCCATGTTCTCTGCTCCTTAGGTCAGCACGTAGGGGAGCAACGCCAGGAAGCGGGCACGCTTGATGGCTTTCGCCAGTTCGCGCTGCTTCTTGCCGGACACCGCCGTGATGCGCGAAGGCACGATTTTGCCCCGCTCGGAGAGGAAGCGCGACAGCAGACGCACGTCCTTATAGTCGATCACCGGCGCGCCAACGCCAGAGAAGGGGCAGGATTTCTTCCGGCGGAAGAACGGGCGGCGTGCGCCGACGCCGGGGCGGCGTGTGCCTTGGGTCGAATCAAGATCTTCAGACATCAGATTTCCTCCTCGATGCCGTAATCGTCACGGTCGGCGCGGAACTCGTCGCGCGCACGGAATTCTTCGCGGTCGTCCGCGCCGCGCTTGCGCCCGGTCTCGAAACGGCCAGCGGGCTTGGGCCCACGGAAGCCACGCTCGCGCTCATCGCCCTTGCGTGACAGGATCACCGAGGGTTCCTCGGAGATTTCTTCGATCCGCACGGTCATGAAGCGCAACACGTCCTCGTTGAGGGTGAGCTGGCGTTCCATCTCAACCACGGCGGGGGAAGGTGCGTCGATCCCGAGCAGCATGTAATGGCCCTTGCGGTTCTTCTTGATCCGGTAAGCCAGACCCCGCAGACCCCAATATTCGCGCTTCTTGACAGCAGCGCCATCGGCTTCGAGCTGAGCAGTCACCGCATCGGCGACGGCCTCGGCCTGCGCCTGGGTAATTTCGCTCCGTGCAATAACCACGGTTTCATATAACGGCATTTTTGCTCCCTTCGGTTTGGTTTCAGCTCCGGTCCGGGTCTGGACCACCCAACATTGGGGCGAGCATTAGCCGGGCGCGATGCCACGCACCCAGCAGGGGAAAGCGAGCCTTTGGCACACCCCAGCCCTCCACACAAGGGCTTTAACCCCCTTTCCTCAAGGAATCAGCTTGGCTTCCAGCACGTCGTTCTCGCCGGGAATGCGTTCGATAACAAAGCCGAGCCGCTTGATGAAGGCGAGCATTGGCGCGTTGTCGGCTAGGATCTGTCCGGAGATCTCCTGCACCCCCTGACTCTTGCCCCAGGAGATAATGGCCTTCATCAGCGCCGTCGCCAGTCCAAGCCCCTTGGCCGAAGGTTCCACCGCGACGGCGAATTCCGCGCTGGTGCCATCGGTATCGTTGCGCACCAGCCGGGCAACGCCGACGGTATCCCCGGTCGCCTCGCGCACGGCGATAATCGCCATTTCCCGGCCGTAATCCACATCGGTCAACCGGGCGATCTGCTCGCTCGGCATATGGCGGATGGCGGAGAAGAAGCGGTAGCGCATGTCCTCGGAGGTGAAGCGGCTTAACATGGCGGCGTGCGCGTCGGCGTCCTCGGGGCGGATCGGGCGCAGGACGTAGAACTGGTCCTTGACCGCAAAGCGCGTGGTCAGCTCTTTCGGATAGGGCGAGATGACCAGTGGCGGGCGTTTTTCTCCCGGTGGGCGGAGCTGGATGCGCGCGCTCGCCGCGACAACGCCCTCCGGCGTGGCGAAAATCGGGTCGAGGTCGAGAACCTGGATATCCGGCGTATCGATGATAAGCTGGCTGATTCGCACCAGCGTCGCGGCGATGGCATGTATATTGGCGGCAGCTTGGCCGCGATGCGCGGTCAGCGCCGGGGCGATGGCGGCGCGCTGGATCAGCGCATGGGCGAGGGAAAGGTTGAGCGGAGGCAGATCGGCGGAGAGGCCGGAGGTATCCTCCCGGTCGCCGCCCCCCGCGCCGAAGCCGATGATCGGGCCGAGCATGGGATGGTCGCTGACGCGGATACGCAGTTGCGTGCCGCGAGGCGCCTGCTGCTGGACAACAAATCCGGCGCCGCTGAAGGGCATGTTATGCTGGGCGAGGCGCGCCTGGATGATATGCGCCGCTTCATAAACCGCATTCCTGTCTGGCAGATCAAGCGCGACGGAGCCTTCCAGCCGGTTAGCCGGCATGTCCGGGTGATAGAGCTTGACCACGGCGGGGAACCCCAGCGCGTCGGCGGCCTGTGCGGCTTCCTCGGGCGTGGCGGCGTGGCGGCTGCCGATGGCGGGCACCTGGTAGTCGGCGACGATGGCGAGCGCGTCGTCCTGCACCAGGGTATCGTGTCCCGACGCTCGCGCGGCGGCGATGCGCGCCGCCACGTCGGCGGCATCCGGTGCGATGCGCAACACCTCGGCATCCGGCAACTCGCGCGCGGCGGCGCGGTTGCGGCGGTTTTGTAGCAGGTGCCGGAAGCCGCCGATGGCGCTCTCGGGCGTATCGAAACAGGCGAGTCGCGCCTGGTTGAGCCGGTGGCGATGCTCCAGCCCCCGCGCCTCGCCCATCGCGGTGATCAGCAGCGGCACCTTGACGGTTTTCGCGCAGGCGATCAGCGCCTCGATCGCGGTATCGTCGTCGCGCCCGGTGGGTGCGTGGATCACCAATATCCCGCCGACTTCCGGCGCGCTGGAGAGCAGTGCTGCGGCATCGGCCAGGCGGGTTGGCTCCCTGCCCGCGAAAATCGGTCCCGGTGGCGGCGTCACACCCAGGGTGAGCGCGAGTACCTGCGATGTCTCGGGCGAGAGTTCGGTGAGTTTGAGGCCGATGCTCAGCGCGAAATCGCCCGCCAGCCGGCCGATCGCCACCGAATTAGTGATGATGGCGAGGCTCTCGCTGCGTGCCGGTTTGACCCGTGTGAGGGTCTCCGCCGCTGCAAGAAACTCGCTGATCGAGCCGGTGAGCAACACCCCTGCGCGCGAAAATGCGGCTTCGAGTGCCGCGTAGGAGCCGCCCAGCGCGTCGCGTACCCGCGCCCCGGGCGCAACCGCGACAACCGGACGCAGCCTTGCCGCCGCGCGCGCCGCCGAGAGAAAGATTTTGGGATCACGCAGCCGGTCGATCTCGACCATGATGGAGGCGGTGCCCGGGTCGCGCGAGAGATGGTCCAGCACCATGCCAAAGCCGATATCGGTATTGCCGCCGATGCCGATGAGATGGCTGAAGCCGACACCGTTTGGCACTGCCCAGTCGATGACGGTGCGCGCAATGGAGGAGGATTGGCCGACCAGGGCGACACGCCCGCGTGCCGGGATGCTGTTGAAGGCGGAAGCGTTGAGGCCGATTCCAGGCAGCACGAAGCCGAAGGAATGTGGCCCGAGCACGCGGATTTTGGCGGCTTTCGCCAATCCCGCCAGCCCTTGCGTGTCCGAGAGGACAAACGCCCCGCGTGCGCCCTGTTCGGCATGGCGCGCCAGGGCGGCGGGGATGTCGGCGGTATTATCGGCGATAATAGCGAGATCGGCGCTTTGCATCTCGTCGGCTTCGATGGCGATCGTCCCGGCAAAATTCGCCGCCCTTAAATTGGCCAGGACGTGCTGGCCCAGCGCCGTCGTGCTCCCGCTCAGGCTCACCGATGTCGGGTGGAAAACGCGATCGGGATCGAAACGGAATTGTCTTTTCATATTACACCAGAAGTTCGATTAAAAACGGACCGGGGCGCGCCACGCTCGCCGCCAGCAGGACGTTGAGCTCATCGAGCGATCCCGCCCGCGCGGCGGGCACGCCCATGCCCCCGGCAAGCTGGCACCAATCCAGCGCGGGATTGGTGAGGTCCATCATATCGAGCGCGGTACGTCCCGGATCGGCCCCGACCCCGGCGAGTTCGCCGAGCAGGATCGCGTATTTCCGGTTGGCGAGGATAATGGTGGTGATATCGAGTCGTTCGCGCGCCTGGGTCCAAAGGCCCGCGAGGCTATACATGGCCGAGCCATCCGCCTGTAGCGCGATGACCCGGCGCCCCGGCGCGCCGATCGCCGCCCCCACGGCAAGCGGGATGCCCTCGCCGATCGCGCCGCCGACCAGCATCAACCAGTCGTGCGGCGGCGCGGCATGGGTGCCGGGAAAGAAGCCCCGGCCATAGGAGATGGCCTCGTCGATGATAATAGCCTCCTCGGGCATCAACGCCGCGAGGGATTGCGCGACCCCCTCGGGCGTGATGGCGCCTTGCGGCGCGTCGGGACGCGGGCCGGGATCGGCCGGGGGCAGGTCCGGTGCGCCCAGACTTTGCGCCAGCGCCGCCAGTGCTGTCGTCGGGTCCTGCTCGGGGGTGCTGAGAACAAATATCTCGCATCCCTCCGGGGTGAGAACGCCAGGCTTGCCAGGATAGGCGAAGAATGAAACCGGCGCAGTCGCATTGATCAGGATGACCTGTTCGATCTCGGTGAAGGCCGCAAAACCCTGGTCGATCGGATAGGGGATACGCTCCGCCTGAACCCGCCCCCGGCCCCGCGCCAGCCGGGCGGGCGAGCGCTCCAGCCGCAGCTTTGCCCCGCAATGTTGGGCGATGTTCCAGGCGACGCGCATCGGCACCTCGCTCAGCGCCCCGCCGCCGAGCAGGAGCACGGTCGGCCTGCCATTGCGCAACAATGCGGCGGCGGCCTCGATGGCGGTTTGCGCGGCGCTCTCGGGTGCGACCGGGGCGCTTGCCTGGGCGATGAAGCCGCCTTCCTCCCAGGCGGTATCGGCGGGGAGGATCAGCGTTGCCACCTGTCCGGGAAATCGCCTGGCCGCGGCAACCGTGGCGGCGGCATCCGCGCCGACGCTCGCGGCCGACTCGGCGCGGCGGACAAACGCGCTGACCGGGCGGGCGATGCCCTCGACATCAGAGGTCAACGGCGCGTCGAGTGGGCGATGATACGTCGCCTGATCGCCGACAATATTGACAACGCCCGAGTGCGCCCGCCGGGCGTTGTGCAGGTTGGCGACGCTATTGGCCAGACCCGGCCCGCAATGCAACAGCGTCGCGGCGGGTTTGCCGGTCATCCGGTAATAGGCGTCCGCCGCCCCGGTGACGACGGTCTCATCCAGACAGAGCACGCAGCGCATACCGCGAATGCGGTCCAGCGCCGCGACAAAATGCATCTCGCTGGTGCCGGGATTAGCGAAAACCGTATCGATTCCCGCTTGCAGCAGTGTGTGTACCAGACTTTCGGCGCCGTTCATGGTCGGTCATCTCCCAGGGAAACTCTGCCCTGCGCCTTATACACCCGTTCTCCACGACGCGACGCAATGACGTAGCTCAAGCTTTGCTTTAGGAGTGGAGCGCATGAACTCCGTTGATACGCCCCTTCTCGGTCTTTCCCAACGCCTGCCGCCCAGCAACGTGCAGGCCGAACAGGCGCTGCTCGGCGCGCTTCTGGCCAATAACAAGGCCTACGAGCGCGTTTCTGAATTTCTCACTGCCGAACATTTCGCCAACCCAGTGCATGGCCGGATCTTTGAGGCTATCCGCCGCCGCTGCGAGGCCGGGCAGATTGCCGACCCGGTGACCTTGCGCGGCGAGTTCGAACATACCGGCGTGCTGGCCGAGGTCGGCGGCACGGCCTATCTCGCCCAGTTGCTCTCGGCGATGGTCGGCATCATCAACGCCGGGGACTACGGGCGCGTGGTCCGCGACGCCTGGCTGCGCCGCCAGTTGATCGATATCGGCGAGACGGTGGTGAACCGCGCCTTTGGTGCCGAGCCCGAGTTGGACGGCGCCTCGCAGATCGAGGCGGCGGAGCAGACGCTCTTCAACCTCGCCACGGCGGGCGGCTCGGAAGGCAAGGGACTGACCTTCCGCCAGGCGCTGACCGAGGCGATCGACATCGCCTCTAAGGCGTTCCAGAACCAAGGCTCCGTCTCCGGCCTGGACACCGGTCTGCGCGACCTGAACAAGCGCACCGGCGGAATGCATCCCTCGGATCTGATCATCCTCGCCGGCCGCCCCGGCATGGGCAAAACCGCGCTGGTAACAAAAATTGCCTTCGGCGCCGGCAAGGCGCTGCTGGCCAACGCCCGGATCGACAACCCCAACGCAATGGCCAAGCAATGCGTCGCCATTTTCTCGCTGGAAATGAGCGCCGACCAGCTCGCCACCCGTCTGCTTGCCGAGGAGGCGCGGGTCTCCGCCGACAAAATCCGGCGTGGCGAGATCAGCTCACGCGATTTTGATAATTTCGTTAAAGTAAGCCGCGAGATTGCCGATATCCCGCTCATCATCGACGACACCCCCGCGATCACCCTCTCCGCTTTGCGCACCCGCTGCCGCCGCCTGCAACGCACCAACGGCCTTGGCCTGGTGATCGTCGATTATTTGCAGCTGATGCGCCCCGCCGCGGGCACAAGGCCCGAGAGCCGCGTGCTGGAAATCAGCCAGATCACCCAGGGGCTGAAAGCGATCGCCAAGGAGCTGGCTGTGCCGGTAATCGCGCTCTCCCAGCTCTCCCGTTCGGTGGAAAGCCGCGACGACAAACGCCCCCAGCTCTCCGATTTGCGTGAATCCGGCTCAATCGAGCAAGACGCGGACATGGTCATGTTCATCTACCGCGATGAATATTATCTCCAGCAGAAAGAGCCGAAAATCGTCGCCTTCGAGCGTGAGGACAAGTATCACGAGGCGATGGAGAAGTGGAAAGCGGACATGCAGACCGTCTACCAGAAGGCGGAGCTGATCCTGGCCAAGCAACGCCACGGCCCGACCGGCAAGATCGATCTGTTCTTCGAGGGCGAATTCACCCGCTTCGCCGATCTCGACACCGTGCATGACTGAGCCGAAGTTTTGAGCGCCACGCTGGAAATCGACCTTGAAGCCATCGTCGAAAACTGGCGCGCGCTGGCGGCGCGCCACAGCGCCGCAACGGCAGGGGTGATCAAGGCGGACGCCTACGGTCTGGGTGCCGCCCAGGTCGCGCCAAAACTCCTCGCCGCCGGATGCGAGCATTTTTTCACCGCCCATCTGCATGAGGCGCTGGCCGTGCGCCCCTTACTGCCGGGTGTCCTGCTGGCGGCGCTGAACGGGATCGAGTCCGGCGAGGCCGCTGAATTCTCGGGGCAAAATATTACCCCAGTGGTTGGTTCCCTGCACGAGATCGCGCTTTGGCGCGCGGAGGCGGCGCGGCTCGGGCGCGTATTGCCCGCCATTGTGCATATCGACACCGGCATGGCCCGGCTCGGGCTTTCCGCGCCCGAGTTGGCGGCCTTGCGCGAGGATGCGGCGCTGCTCGCGGGCCTGCGCGTGGATTATGTAATGACCCATCTGGTCAGCGCGGACACACCCGAGAGCGCCTTAAACCCCCGCCAGGCAGGGGCGTTTTTCGTCGCGGCCCGGCAGTTTCCAGGCGCAAAGACCAGCTTCGCCAACTCCTCCGGCCTGTTCCTGGGCCCTGCCTTCTGCTCGGACCTAGCCCGCCCCGGCGCCGCGCTCTACGGCCTGAACCCGACGCCTGGGCGCGAAAATCCAATGCGCCGCGTGGTCCGCCTGACCGCCCCGATCCTGCAAATCCACGAAGTCCCGCCCGGTGGCACGGTAGGCTATGGCGGCTCCTGGACGGCGGCGCGTTTAAGCCGGATCGCCACGCTTGGCGTTGGTTACGCGGACGGCTACCACCGCACCCTCTCCAACCGCGCGACGGCACGCTTTGACGGCATACCCGTCCCCCTGGTAGGCCGCGTGTCCATGGACCTCACCACCTTCGATGTGACCGATATACCCGCCGGACCGGGCGACCAGCTGGAGCTGATCGGCCCCAGCCACGACGCCGACGCGCTGGGTATCGAAGCAGGTACCAACGGCTATGAGATCCTGACCTCTCTGGGGCGGCGCTACCGCCGGCGGTACATCGGCGTATGAATTTTCTGCTTAATCTGGTTGCGTCCCTCGGGGCGGTGGTGCTGGGCGCGATTGGGCTGATCGGCGAGCTGGCGATTTTCGCCTTTGTCGGCCTTTCACATATTTTCCGCCCGCCGTTCTACCCGCGCCTGATCCTGCGCAGCTTCATGGAAATCGGCTACTTCTCTCTCCCCGTGGTGGCGCTGACCGCGCTGTTCACCGGCATGGTCCTGGCGCTGCAATCTTATACCGGCTTCTCTCGGTTCAATGCTGAGAGTGCGATTGCCAGCATCGTCGTCCTCTCGGTGACGCGCGAGCTGGGTCCGGTGCTGGCGGGGCTGATGGTCTCGGGCCGCGCCGGTGCCGCGATGGCCGCCGAGCTGGGCACCATGCGCGTCACTGACCAGATCGACGCGCTGACCACCCTTTCGACCGACCCGATGAAATACCTCGTCGCTCCCCGTCTGCTGGCGGGCATCATCGCTTTGCCATTGCTCGTCGGCCTTGCCGACATCCTCGGCGTGATGGGCGGGTTCCTTGTCTCGACGCAAAAGCTGGGCTTCACCCCGGGGACCTATCTGGTCAGTACCTTTTCGCACCTGAAAGCGGAGGACGTGATCTCGGGTCTGATTAAGGCCGCCGTGTTCGGCTTCATCATCGCGCTCATGGGCAGCTTCAACGGCTATCGCTCCAAGGGCGGCGCGCAGGGCGTAGGTGCTGCGACAACCTCCGCTGTGGTTTCCGCCTCGATCCTGATCCTGGCGATGGATTACGTCCTCACCCAGGTATTATTCGTCAAATGAGCCAGCCCAAAATTCGCATCCGTGGCCTGAAAAAAGCCTTCGGGTCAAAAGTCGTGCTGGACGGGATCGACCTCGACATCATGCCCGGCACCGGCCTGGTCGTGATTGGCGGTTCGGGCACGGGCAAATCCGTGCTGATCAAATCCATCCTCGGTCTGGTAACGCCCGACTCCGGCTTAATCGAGATCGATGGCGAGGACGTCCTGAAGGCCTCGCCATCGCGGGCAAAGGAGCTGCGCGGCCAGATCGGCATGCTGTTCCAGAACGGCGCCCTGTTCGACAGCCTGACCGTATGGGAAAATGTCGCCTTCGGCCTACTGGCGGAAAAGAAGATCAAGCGCAGCGCCGCCCGAGGCAAGGCGATCGAAGTCCTGGCCCAGGTTGGGCTAGATGCCGGGGTCGCGGATCTGGCGCCCTCGGAGCTATCCGGTGGGATGCAAAAGCGCGTCGCCCTGGCGCGCGCGATCGCCTCCGAACCGGCGATCATGTTCTTCGACGAGCCAACAACCGGGTTGGACCCGATCATGGGCGCGGTAATCGACGAGTTGATCGTTGATTGTATCAAGCGCCTGGGCAGCACCTCGATTGCGATCACCCACGACATGGCCAGCGCCCAGCGCATCGCCGACACCGCGGCGATGCTGTTCGAAGGCCGCGTCTCCTGGAGCGGCCCGGCCGCCTCGCTGCTGACCGCGACGGACCCGGTCGTGGACCAGTTCACCCACGGCCGCGCCCACGGCCCGATTAAGATGGCGCTGCGGCGCTAGAGTCTGATCGCCTGAGGTTAACGTAGCTCCGCGCGGCAACCGAAGGCATTAATCAGCCTCGTATCAAACAGCTAGAGCGATATCCGTGGTAAATTGAACCGGAAGGTTCGACTTAACCAGAGGAAATTCCTTGTAAAAACATGGCCTGGATGGACTGTGCGATGCGCTGCAGCGGCTCATCTTCATTGGCAAGGTAGGGAGCTTGGTATAGTTATTGGGCGTATAGAGCGCGCCTAAAGCGACCATGCTCCAGGGGCGTGAACAGAATTTGGAGTCTGCGCAACCAGGGATCGGGTCATAGACGTGAAGATTGTCGTTAGCTTGTTTGCACTGCTCTCGCTGTTTGCCGTGGGTGCCCGGGCGGATAGCTCGCCTGTGCAATCTGCGGCGCCGTCTTATGATCAGTACAAGGACTGGCTGGTTGCCTGCGACAATAGCCTGAATTGCGAAGCCAAGGTGTTCGGCAGTGACGACAATGACGATGCCGGGCAGCTCACTCTCACGCGCGCGGGCGGTGCCGATGGCGCGTTGAAGGTCGAGATTGCCGCGGGTGCGGCGCTGGGGGCGCGGGGTGTGCGGCTTGATGGCCAGCCCCTCACGCTGGGCGAGGGCTGGAAGGCCAGCACCTCAGACGGTGTGACGACGCTTGATGCCACCAGTTATGAGGTAGTGCGCCAGTTGATTGAGGCGGCGCGCAATGGCCAGGAGATTGAACTGGCGGTCGTCGCGAATGCGGGCGGCGGCGTGCGTTCCATTCCGTTGTCACTGCATGGGTTTTCGGCCGCTTTGCTGCGTATGGATGCGCGCCAGGGCCGGGTGGGCACCGAGACCGCGTTGCTCAACCCCGGCACACAGCCCGCCCGCGCCGTGCCGCCCGCGCCACCCATGCCGCTGGTGCCTTGGCACCCCATTACCGCGCAGTTGGCGCCAGGCGAGGATAAGCGGCTGATCGACACTGTCACCAAGGCCGGGACGGCGGTGCTGGAGCATGAGCAGTGCGACGCTTCCCAGGACTCCAGCGATTTCACGCCCAGCGTGTTCGCGCTGGGGACTAAACAGGCGCTGGTCCTGATTCCGTGCATCGAAGGAGCTTATCAGGGGTCTTATGTCGGGTTCATCGCCGGGCGGGCGGATCGGACGCAGGCCGAGTTGAAATTGTCCACGCCTATGAAGGGCAATGATGCCTCCGACCAGAGCACGACGATGCTGACCGAGGCGGATTTTGACCCTAAGACAGGCATGCTCTCAATGTTCGCGAAGGGCCGCGGGTTGGGGGACTGCGGTGAGGCGGCAAGTTGGATCTGGGAGGGCACGAGGTTTGTGCTGTCATCGCTGACATACCAGGATAATTGCGGTGGGGTGATGGCGGGGGATTGGCCAGTGCTGTTTGATTCGCGGCAGAATTAGAGCATCCTCTTGTGGTCAAGCCCCATTCTGCCGCCCATTTTTGTCCCGCCTAGAGCGCTGCCACCAACAGGCGGAACGAGGCCTCGTTCACATCGCGCGGGATGATATGAACCGGGATCGGCAGGTAATGCTTCAGCGATTCCGCGGTTTCCTTGGGAGCCATCGGCGCATCCACGCTCTCGCTCAGAACGATGGCGGTAATGGCGACGCCGCGCGTGGCCAGGGTTTCGGCGGCGGTGATGGTGTGGCTGATGGTGCCGAGGTAGGTCCCGGCGACCAGAATCGCGGGCACGCGCAGGGCCGAGATCCAGTCCGCCACGAGATGGCTCTGATCGAGCGGCACTGCGACACCGCCGACCCCCTCGATCAGCAGCGTCTCGGGTGAAGCCGCAATCGCCGCCTCGCAAAAATCGACCAGGGCGTTGAAATCAATCCGCCGGTTTTCCCGGGCGGCGGCGATATCAGGCGAGAGCGGGGCGAGGTAGCGCCAGGGCGTGATGGCGGCGATATTGGCCAAGGTCGGCTGCTTGCCCATCGCGGCGAGGAGAACGGCGGTATCCGACCCGCCGAGCTGTTCGGGGTCGAAGCCTGAGAGCAGAGGTTTGATAGCGGCAAAGCGCCGGGAAGATTCGCGCGCCGCCCGGAGGATACCTGACGTGACATAAGTCTTGCCGATATCCGTGCCCGTCGCGGTAACAAAATAGCAACTCATGGACCACCCTTTCCTCGACTGATGCATCGGTTTAACCTGATTGGCAATTGATCCTGGAGATTGCCGTGCCCGAGAGCCTCATCGCTGCAAAACCACGCTGGAGCCGCGACGATGTTGCGGCGTTGCTGGCCTTGCCGTTCCCCGAGCTGATGTTCAGGGCGCAAGGCGTGCACCGCGAAAATTTCGATCCGACTCGGGTGCAGATCTCGACCTTGCTCTCGATCAAGACTGGCGGCTGCCCGGAGGATTGCGGCTATTGCCCACAGGCGGCCTCGTCGGACACGGGGACCAAGGCCGAAAAACTGATGGCCGTGGATAAGGTGCTGGCCGAGGCCCGCGCCGCCAAGGAAAAAGGTGCGGCGCGCTTCTGCATGGGCGCCGCCTGGCGCTCGCCCAAGGAGCATGACCTCGACAATGTATGCGCCATGATCTCGGGCGTGAAGGCGCTGGGCCTGGAGACCTGCGTGACGCTGGGAATGCTGACCGGGCCGCAGACCGCGAAGCTGAAGGACGCCGGGCTGGATTACTACAACCATAACCTCGACACCTCTCCCGAATACTACGGCAAGGTGATCTCGACGCGCACCTATCAGGACCGGCTGGATACGCTGGAGCATGTGCGCGACGCCGGGATCAACGTGTGCTGCGGCGGGATCGTGGGCATGGGCGAGGATGAGCAAGACCGCGCCGGGTTGATCGCGACGCTGGCCAGCCTGCCTGAAGCCCCGGAATCTGTGCCGATCAACGCTCTCGTCGCGGTCGAAGGCACACCGCTGGCCAACGCCGAGCCGATCGACCCGATCGCCTTCGTGCGCGTGGTGGCGGTGGCGCGCATCACCATGCCCAAGAGCTACGTCCGCCTCTCCGCCGGGCGCGAGTCGATGACCGACGAGGCGCAGGCCTTGTGCTTCCTGGCCGGCGCGAACTCGATTTTCCACGGCGAAAAATTGCTGACAACAAAGAACGCGACCGTCAACCACGACGAAGCGCTGTTCGCCAAGCTGGGCATCCGGCCCGAACATTGAGCTGGCTGGAGGAAGGCTGGCGGCATGTCTGGCTGCCCTACGCGCAGATGCAGACCGCGCCGCTCCCTTTGCCGGTGGCGCGCACCGAGGGCAGCCGGATATACCTCGAGGACGGGCGGGCTCTGATCGACGGGATCGCCTCCTGGTGGACCGCCTGCCACGGCTATAACCACCCCCATATCCGCGCCGCCGTCGCCGCGCAGTTGGAGTGCTTGCCGCATGTGATGTTCGGCGGCCTGGCGCATGAACCGGCGTATCGGCTCTCGACGCGCCTGGCCACTCTGCTACCGGACCCGCTCAATCGCGTATTTTTCACTGATTCCGGCTCCGTCGCGGTCGAGGTGGCGCTCAAGATCGCGGTGCAGTCGCGCCTGAACCAGGGGCAGCGCGGACGGACCAAAATTCTCGCCTTCTCGGGCGGCTATCATGGCGACACGCTGGGCACGATGGCAATCTGCGACCCCGAGGAAGGGATGCACAGCCTCTTCGCCGGTTTGCTGCCCGAACACCCGGTGGTCCCCCTGCCGCGCGACCCGGACTCGATTGTCGCGTTCGATCTGTTCGTCGAGCAACACGCTCCCACCCTGGCCGCGATCATCGTTGAGCCCCTGGTCCAGGGTGCGGGCGGTATGGTCCTACATCCGCCCGCCGTGCTACGCCACTTGCGCAAAACCGCCGACCATTACGGCCTGACGCTGATTTTCGACGAGATTTTTACCGGCTTCGCCCGCACCGGCACGTTCTTCGCGTTCGAGCAGGCGGGGGTCGTCCCCGATATCCTCACCCTCTCCAAAGCCCTGACCGGCGGCACCTTGCCGCTCGCGGCGACCATCGCCTCGGACGCCCTGTTCGCCGCCTTCTTGTCGGACAGCCCGATGACAGCCCTGATGCACGGGCCGACCTACATGGCCAACGCGCTCGGCTGTGCTGCGGCCAACGCCTCGCTCGACCTTTTCGAGACCGAACCGCGCCTCGCCCAGGCGGGGGCAATTTCCACGCAACTGGCGCGTGAACTGGAGCCCTGCCGCAGCCTCCCCGGCGTCAAGGACGTGCGCGTATTGGGAGCCATCGGCGTCGTGGAGCTGGACCGGATTGAAAACCCCGCCGCCCTACGCACCGCGTTGGTGGCGCAAGGCGTCTGGGTCCGCCCATTCCGCAATATCCTCTATTTGACCCCGGCGCTGACCATCCACCCAGAGGAGCTGTCGCACCTTTGCACCGCTATTTTCACGGTGCTGAGCGCGCCGTAGCGCCCGCCGCTGCCACAATCACCGCCAGGGCGCAGGACGCGAGCCGCGCGCGCCCGGAATCGGCCCTGCTGGTAAGGATAATCGGCACTGCCGCGCCGAGCACGATCCCGGCAGCATCCGCATTTGCCAGGAAGGTGAGCTGCTTGGCCAGAATATTCCCCGCCTCGATATTCGGTACGACCAGAATATCCGCCATCCCGGCGACGGGCGAGACAATCCCCTTCTGCGCCGCCGCCGCCTGGCTGATAGCATTATCGAAGGCCAACGGCCCGTCCAGCACCCCGCCGGTGATCTGCCCACGCTCGGCCATCTTGCATAAGGCAGCCGCGTCCAATGTCGATTGCATCTCCGGGTTGACCGTCTCAACCGCCGCCAGGATGGCGACCCGCGGCGCCGCGATGCCCAGCATCTGCGCAAGATCGATCGCGTTCTGCACGATTGAGCGCTTATCCTCCAGCGTCGGCGCAATATTGATGGCGGCGTCGGTCACCATCAGCGGGCGCGGGTAGGAGGGCACATCCATGACATAAACATGGCTCAACCGCCGCCCCGTGCGCAGCCCTGTCTGCGCCTGCATGACCTCATGCAGCAACTCATCGGTATGCAGCGAACCCTTCATCAGCAGCTTGGCCTCGCCAGAGCGCACCAAAGCAACAGCCCGCGCCGCGGAGTCGTGGCTATGCGCAGCAGGCTCGATGCGCAACCCGCTGATGTCGATGTCATGTATCGCCGCGACGGCACGGATCTTCTGCTCCGGCCCGACCAGAATCGGCGCGATCAACCCCCGCGCGGCCGCTTCCACTGCGGCGAGCAGAGAGATCTCGTCGCAAGGATGCGCAATCGCGGTCGGCAACGGCTGCCCCGCCGAGGCGCGCTCAAGTAACCCGCGCAGGGTTTCGTGGCGCAGCAACCTGACCTCGGGCAGCGTCATCGCCCGTCGGCTGATCTTCTCGACGGGTGCGACCACGCTGGCCGTGCCGCGGATCACCTCAACCCCCTCCTGGTTGCGGCAATGGCAATCTAGCACCAGCCGGTGTTTCTCGGGCACCCGCTCGGTCACGGTCACCGTCGCAGTAATCGTGTCCCCGGGGCTGACCGGCGCGCGGAACTGCAAATCCTGGCCGAGATAAATCGTCCCAGGCCCCGGCAGCTTGGTGCCGAGCACGGCGGAGATCAGCCCCGCCGTGAGCACCCCTTGCGCGATGATGTGGTGGAACAAATCGGTCGCCGCGTAATCGGCATCGAGATGCGCCGGGTTGATGTCCCCGGAGATAACCGAGAACAGCGCGATGTCATCAAGCGTGATGGTGCGCGTGAGGCTTGCGGAATCGCCGATGGCGATATCCTTGAACACGCGGTTTTCCAGCAATTCAGTCGTGATGTCCATTTGCGCTCTCTCAAAAAAGGCAGGCTTCTTCAGCGTTGCAGGATGTATTGTCCGGGGGCGGCCTCAAGCGGAACGAATCCCGCCCCGGGTGCGCCCATTTCGGGTGGCGCCACGGGCGCGCCAGATTGCGCGGCGAGCCATCCCGTCCAGGCGGGCCACCAGGAGCCTTCCTGGTAATTCGCCTCCCCGCTCCACTCCTCCGGCGCGACATAGAGCCCCCCCGCCGGGCGGTGCAGCAGGGCATAATGCCGGTGCCTATGCCCAGGTTCACTGACCACCCCGGCGTTATGCCCGCCCGAGGTAAGGACGAAGGTAAAATCACCCGAATTTAGCAGTTGCAGCTTATAGACCGAGCGCCATGGCGCGATATGGTCGGTCTCGGTGCCGATGACGAAGAAGGGCACATGAATATCGGCGAGTGAGATTTTCCGCCCACTCGCGATGAACCGCCCTTCCGCGAGGTCGTTATTCTCGAACAGCCAGTGCAGGTATTCCGAATGCATCCGAAACGGCATGCGCGTGGCGTCTGTGTTCCAGGACATCATATCGTTGGGATGCTCGGCCTCGCCCAAATAGTAACGGCGCACGAGATGCGACCAGATAAGATCATTGGCGCGCAACATCTGAAACGCCCCGGCCATTTGCGAGCTGTCAAGGTATCCCTGCGCCCACATCGTATCGTCCAGAAAGGCGAGTTGGGATTCGTTGATGAAGAGCTGCAGCTCCCCCGCCTCGGTGAAGTCCGTTTGCGCGGCGAGAAGGGTGACGGTGGCGAACCGCTCGTCATGGTCGCGCGCCATTGTGGCGGCGGTAATGGCGAGCAGCGTCCCGCCCAGGCAGTAGCCGGTGGCGTGGATTTTGGCGCTGTCGCAAACCGCGCTGACGGCGTCGATCGCCGCCATAACCCCAAGGCGGCGATAATCGTCGAGGCCGGTATCGCGCATTGAGGCATCCGGGTTGCGCCAGGAGATGCAGAACACCGTAAAACCCTGTCCGGTAAGGTAGCGCACCATCGAATTATGCGGTGAGAGGTCGAGGATATAATATTTCATAATCCAAGCCGGAACGATCAGAATCGGCTCATGCCGCACGGTCTTGGTCGTGGGGCTGTACTGGATCAACTCGATCAACTCATTGCGGAAGATGACGCTGCCCGGCGTAATGGCGACATCGCGTCCTGGCAGCATCGGGAGAGGTTGCGTCTTGGCGTTGCCTGCGGCTTCGAGGTCGGCGACAAAATTCTTCAGCCCAGCGTGCCAGTTGACCCCGCCGGTGGCCTGGGTCGCGGCCAGAACCTCCGGGTTGAGGGCGGCCATGTTGGAGGGTGACAGCATATCGAGCATCTGCCGCGCGACGAAGGCGACAATGCGTTCATGATGCCTGGAAACGCCGGGAACCCCGGTTGTCGCCGCCTCCCACCAGCGTTCGGTGCGTAGGAATTTCTGCTGCGCCAATGCAAAGGGCCCCTGGTTCCAGCCGGGATAATCAAAGCGGTGGTCCCCCGGCGCCGGTTCGATCATTTCCGTGGGCATGCCGAGGCTCAGGCGGATCATAGCCGCGGTATCGGCGGCTGCCTGCTGGGCTAGCCGCATCCGTCGGCCAGGATCTCCGGCGAGATGCATGAACCAATCAGTCCAGGCAAGATTGAGCGCCGCTGGCGACAGCCCGCCGGTCAGCCGCGCCTGCATGGCATGCAAAGCGCGATCAACCACCGGAATATCGGGGTGCGGTTTTTCCGCAACGGGGACAAGCGGCGTTTGTGGCGCGCGATTGACCGGATTCAGGGATGCTAATTTTTCTGACGCTGGATCTGTGAGAAAATCGTCCATGAACAAACCTCTTTTGTTAGGCAAGAAGAAGTTGGCCGCTAATTGTGTAAAGGACAATGCTGGTCGTCACGCACCTTGGTGGCATCCGACTTGGCCAACTCAAGATGATGAAAGCTCCTGTTTGTGCGCGGCAACGCTGGGCCGTTCTTCCGGAAGGACGGCAATCCCCGGCTGGTCGAGCAACGCGCCCAACAAGGCTGCATTAGCGCGCATCAAGGCCTGCATGTAAGCCATCTGCGCCTGTGTGATGCTGCGCGACACCTCGATAAACCGCTCGAAAAGCAGCCCGGAAGGCAGCAACTTTTGCTCCGCAGTCAACAATTCCTTCGATATTTGGAAGATTTCAAACGGATCGGAAGATGTCTCGACCATATCACGCTCCATTTCATCATAGGTCCGAACGATCAGAGGCACACAAAACCACCAGCAGCGCGATGACTTGGATCAAACCATTTTGCACCGTATCGAACCACGCGTTTCGCGCAAGGCAGATTCGCTTGTAGCCGATAGACAGCGCCCGCGTCGTTTAACCTTACGCCCTTTGCAATCGTGAGTTTGGAAGGAAGTTCAGCGGAAAGACATACACCGCTGTAAAAATTCATCGTTCTGTAAACCGGAACTGTTCAGCGAACAGCTCACCCTGTGCAGATCCACGAGTGACTGCCACATCTCGAAATGTGCATGCGGGGACGGCGTATGCACCACACCCAACGTCTAATTTGAAAAATTAAACAAAAAGTAAAATTTCAGCCATGTTTTAGAAAGTCCTCTTCCGGAGGCGCGACCTTGAGAAATCTGTTGTTTACCGGATTGGTTTATAAACAGGAAATGGCAACATCCATAAGCTATTAATCTTGGCAAGGGAGCGCGACCGTTGGCTGTTGCCGCTGATCGACCGCGCCCTGGCCGCGCCCGGTTGGCTGCCGCGCCTGCCGCCTGCCCTGCGCGCGGATTACAAGGCCGACCGCCTGTTGCAGTGCCGCCTGTTCAACCGTCGGTTACTTCTCGTCCTGACCCTTATCTTCGACCTGTACTGGTTCAACCAGCAAAGTGCTGCGCCTGAAATTCTGCCGCTTTCCACGTTGTTGCGATTCTGCGTGCTGAGCCCCGCCGTGCTGGTTTTTCTGGTACTGGACTGGCGCGGCCTTCCGGGCCGGTTTTACGGCGTGGGCCTGTTCGTTCTTGCACTTTTGCCGGCGCTAATCTCCGCGGTGCTGTGTGTACATACAACCTCCGCTGCGGAATTGCTGGACATCCGCGCAACGCCGCTCATTTTGCTGGGTTCGAGCATGGCGCTGCGGCTCCCCTTGGTGGAGATGATCCTGAACGCCACCCTGACTGCGGCCTTATTTATCTTGTCTCTCCTCTTCTGCCCCGTCCTTGAGCATGCCGAGCTGGGCTCGCTCTCGCTGATCGAGATTTCCATCGCGATCACCTCGGTTGGCTTCAACTTGCAGCTGGAGTGGCGCGACCGCCGGGTGTTTCTGCTGAACGTCGCCGAGCGGATAATGCGGACCGAGTTGACGGCGCGTAATCGCGGTCTGATCCGCGAAACGCTGACCGATACGCTGACCGGCATCGCCAATCGCCGCTGCTTCGAGGAGACCATCGCGACTCTCTGGCGCGAGGGGCTACGAAACAGCGCGCCGGTCGGGCTGATCATGGTGGATGTCGATCACTTCAAGGCGTTCAACGATCATTACGGCCACCAGCGGGGCGATGAATGTCTGCGTCTGGTGGCGCTCAAAATGTCTGGACAACTTCGCGCCAACGACGTTTTGGCGCGTTATGGCGGGGAAGAGTTCGCAGTCCTGCTCCCGGACGCTTCGTTGGAAACGGTCTACGCCGTGGCCGAGCGTATTCGTGTGGCGGTGGAATCGCTCCGCCTACCGCATCGCGCCCTGGGACAACAGGCCGTTTTGACAGTCAGCCTTGGGGTAGCCAGCCTTGTCCCGGCAAATGCATCGGGTATCCACCGTTTGATCGCCGAAGCTGACAGCGCCCTCTATGGTGCCAAGCGTAGCGGCCGCAACAGTATCGGACAAAAGCCCGGCGCCGCGCGACCCGGCCCATTCGCCACCTTGCGCGAGCAGGGGGGCGCATCATGAACGCTCTTAGTTCCACCTCCTGGCTCGGCCGGATACTCGCTTTCTTCGCCCTGCCTTCGGAAGACCCGGAGCTGGCGCGCTCGCAGTTCTCTGCCCTCTCGCGTCAGATTCCGCTGCTATACGTGATTTTGATCATCGACGCCTCCTTGCTCGCGGCGACCCATTTCCATAGCGCCCCCCATCTCCTGACGCTCTCAGTGCCAACGTTGCTGCTGGTTGCCACCTCCGCCCGGCTGATCGCGTGGATTCGCGTGGGCTCAAGGCAGCTCTCGGACGCACAAGTGCTGGCCCAGCTCCGGTTGACCGTTCTTCTGGCGGGTTTGATGGGAATAGCATTCACCATCTGGTCTTTCAGCCTGTTCCATTACGGCGATAAGATGCAACAAGGCGGTGTCGCCTTCTACATGGGGATCACCGTTGTCTGTTGTGTGTTCTGCCTGATGCACCTACGCGCCGCGGCGCTACTGGTGACGATGGTCGTGGTGATCCCGTTCACGATCTTCTTCGCAGGCACGGGCGAGCCGGTGTTGGTCGCCATGGCGATCAACATGCTCCTGGTCAGCGTCGGCATGATCGTGGTGATGCTGCGCAACCACGAGGATTTCACGGCGCTTATTACCTCGCGCCGGGAGTTGATGCATCGCCAGCAGGAAACCCAGCTTTTGAGCGATGAAAACCTGCGCCTAGCCAATCTCGACCCGCTCTCCAGCCTGCCCAACCGGCGCCGCTTCTTCGCCGAACTCCAGGAAAGCATAGCCAATGCCGAGCGCCATGGCCAACGCCTGGCCGTGGGATTGCTTGACCTGGATCGCTTCAAGGGCGTGAACGACCTGCATGGCCACGCCGCCGGAGACCGGCTGCTGACACAGGTAGGGTTGCGGCTGAAACGGTTGGTGAACGATAACATATTCATCGCCAGACTTGGCGGCGATGAATTTGGCGTCATCCTGACCAATGTGCCAACAGATGAAGAGATCTTCGCGTTCGGAGCCAAGGTGAAAGCCCTGCTGGAAGCCCCATGCGTGGTAGGCGACCGGCTCGCCTCCGTTGGCGGTTCAGTCGGCGTGGCGATTTACCCGGAGGCGGGATATCTGGCCGAGGAACTCTTCGAACGCGCGGATTACGCGCTCTACCACGGCAAGCAGAACGCGCGCGGCGGACTGGTGATCTTCTCCAACGAGCACGAGACAGTCATCCGCCATTCCGGACGGGTTGAGCAGGCCTTCCGCCTGGCGGACCTGGAGGCGGAGCTATGGGTCGCGTTCCAGCCGATTGTCGATATCGTCGAGCACCGGATCATCGCCTTCGAGGCGTTAGCGCGCTGGAACAGCCACGAGCTAGGGCCGATCGGGCCGGATGTGTTCATCCCGATTGCCGAGCGCGTCCAAATGATGAGCCTGACCACCGAGGTCCTGCTGGGCAAGACGCTCGCCGCCGTGCGCCACTGGCCTGAAGGGGTCAGCGTCTGCTTCAACCTTTCGGCCCAAGACCTGATCGCCGACGAGACGATGCGCAAAATCCGCCGCGCCATCCTCAACAGCGGCGTGCCGCCCGCCCGCATCGAATTCGAGGTGACCGAAACCGCCCTGTTGCAGGATTTCGAACTGGCCGAACGGGCGATTGATTCGCTGCACGCCATGGGCGTGCGCATCTCCCTGGACGATTTCGGGACCGGCTTCTCCAGCCTCAGCTATGTCCACAAACTGCCGCTGGACAAAATCAAGATCGACCGGAGCTTCGTCAGCGATGTTGATACCAGCCGCACCTCGCCCAGCATCATCAAAACCATCGTCGCGCTCTGCGCGAACCTGAAACTCGATTGCGTCGTCGAGGGGGTGGAAACCGAGTCGCAGTTGCGGACCGTCGCGGCGCTGGGCTGCCGCAATATCCAAGGCTACCTCCTGAGCCGCCCGATACCAGCGGACATGGTGACGCGGCTGATCCATCAATTCGCGGGCAGAATCGCGGTACCCTACCAACTCGACGTGGCCGGGCCATCGGATTAAATGCAGCCCCTGTTTTGGTGTAGCTCCCCCCGGTTTTGATGCAGATCAATGACATATGCGCGCCCTGCGCCGCCCAGATGGCACGCATCGCAGCACGCATACCCAGAGGATATTCATGGCCACTCGCAGCACCTCGCACGACGTCATCATCACCGGCGCAGGACCTGCCGGTCTAAGTCTCGCCGCCTCGCTCGCAGCACACGGGCTGGACATCGGCCTGATAGAACGCCAACCCGAATCTACCCTGGCCGAGCCCGAGTTCGACGGGCGCGAAATTGCCCTGACCCACCACTCGATCAAACTCCTGAGCGCCCTTGGCGCATGGCCGCACATCCCCGAGGCGGAAATCTCGCCGCTGGGCGAAGCGCAGGTGCGCAACGGCGCCTCGACGCACGCCCTGCGCTTCAACCCGCACAGCATGCAAGCGCCGCTCGGCCAGCTCGTGCCCAACCATCAGATCCGCCGCGCCCTTTTCGCCGCCGTCCGCCCGCTGGCCAACATCCACCTGCGCGCCGCCACCGCCGCCACCGGCATCGCCACGGATCAGGACAGTGCAACCCTGACCCTGGCCAGCGGCGAACGCCTGAGCGCGCAACTCATCGTTGCCGCCGATACCCGCTTCTCTGAAATGCGCCGCCGCATGGGCATCACCGCCCGCATGCGCGACTTCGGTAAAACCATGATGGTTTGCCGCATGTCCCACGAACAATCCCACCAGAACATCGCCACCGAATGGTTCGGCTTCGGCCAGACCATCGCCATCCTGCCCCTCAACGGCACGCCCGAAAAACCGCATATCAGCTCCCTCGTGCTCACCCTGCCCGCGTGCCACGCGGAAAGACTGATGAACCTGGACCCGGAGGCTTTCTCCGCCGAAATGACCCAGCGCTACGAACGTCGCCTGGGCGATATGCGCCTGCTCAGCACGCGCCATGCCTACCCGCTCGTCGGCGTCTACGCCGGGCGCTTCACCGCCAAACGCTTCGCCCTGGTGGGAGATGCCGCCGTCGGCATGCACCCCGTCACAGCCCACGGCTTCAACTTCGGCCTCTCTGGCCAGAAAACCCTCGCAACCCTAATCGGCAAAGCCACCGTCGCCGGACAAAACATCGCCAGCCCAACCCTACTCAAAACCTACGAATCCCAACACCGCCGCGCCACGCTCCCCCTCTACCTCGCGACCAATGCCACCGCCCTCCTCTACACTGACGACCGCCGCCCCGCCCGTATCCTGCGCGACGCCGTCATCCGTACTGGCGAACAAATCCCCCTCCTGCGCCACGCCATCACTGCGGGGTTAATGGCCGGAGGGCGGTAGAGAGGAGATAAGGCCAGAGGCGCTGCCCCTGAACTTGTCTTACTTTCGATCTGCGCCCCCGCCCATCAACCATCGCAGTGGGCGCGTAATTCGCCAGGAGGTCGAGGTTTGCAGGATGTTGATTAGGGTAAGGCGTTCGGCGAGCAATTTTTCGGTGGTGGTGAGGGTTGCTTCGTAGTGTTCGCGCAGGGCGATGAGGGCGGTGTTTTTGTCGTGTTGTGCGGTGGTGGTGAGGTAGCGGGTGATGGGTAGGGCGGCGTTTTGCGCGTCGGCGAGGGCTTGGGTTGCGTCGTCGCATATTCCGGTGGTGAGACTTCCGGTTTTACGCCAGAGCAGGATGGCATTATGGACGCGCGGGATCCAGGCGTTTTGTGGTGCCACGAGCGTGGTTTTGTCCGGGTTTTGGTGGTGGCGCAGGGTGGTATCGATGAAGCTGTCGATTTCGGATGCGCGTTCGGCGCTGGGTTCGGGGAGGTTGAGGGCGAGATCGGCGTTCAGCCGCCGGGTTTCGTTGCGCCAGTCGCGCAGCCAGTCCTCGTAGAGCACGACGCTGCGGGGCAGGGGGCGGCTGTTGTGTTCGGCGGTGAGTGTATAGGAGAGCCAGAGCATCGCGGCCTGCTCTGCGGCGGTTTCGTTGCGTTCCCCCAGCGAGTGGATGACCTCCTCGGGATTGCGCACGACAAGGATAATTTTAGGCGTGATATTCAGCGTACCGAGGATACGCAGCCAGAGCGGCAACAGTCGGCAAAGCCTGGGGTCTTTGGCGGCCCAGAGCTTCACGCCGCTGAAATCCTGCGCGATGAGCTGCCGGAGTTTTTCCAGGTATGGTCCCAGGGCGGGGGCATCCTCCCAGCCTTCGGGCAGCCCGCGCGGATCATCCCATGAGGTGCCGAGCGCCTTAAGAATTTCGTCGTGGAGATCGACCACGGGCTTTTGCTCGAAGAATCCCTTGGGGTTATCGGGCATCGGGGGCAGCAGACCCTGCCCCAGCCTCACACCGAGTTGGTTGAGGGTGCCGGTCACGGACGATGTGCCGCTGCGGTGCATGCCCAGTACGAGGAGAGCGGTTGCGCCCTGGTTGTCTTCACCTTGGTCCGGCGGCATGCGTTGATCCCTGTATTGCCACGCGGCCTACCCGCTGGCCCTGCCTATTTCGAGGATAGCGCATTCACCCGCGGTGAGAAATCTCCCTGCTTGCGGGCGTGGCAGCGCCGCGGGATATTGCGGCATGCCGACCGCGCCCCCTCAGAACGCCACGCCCAACCAGACGCCCGCCCCCCAGAAACGCCTGGATTTTTTCGTCATCGGTGCCCAGAAGGCCGGGACGACGGCGCTGGATTTTTTGCTGCGTCAACACGGTACGATCGAGATGGCCACCGGCAAGGAGGTCCATTATTTCGACGATGAGAGCCTAGATTGGAAAAACCCACCCCCCCGCCCGTTGCACGCCCGGTTCGACTGGACCCGGCCCGGCCTGCTGCGCGGGGAGGCTACGCCGGTTTACCTTTACTGGCCCAACGCGCTGGAACGGCTGAACGCCTATAACGCACAGGCAAAACTGATTGTGTGTCTGCGTCACCCCTCGTTCCGGGCTTTCTCGCATTGGCGGATGGAAACCAAGCGCGTGCGCGAGACATTCTCTTTCGAGCAAGCCATCGGCCCCGCCGGGCGTGCCCGTGTCGCCGCTGAGCCGGGCGGCGTGCATCGCGTATTTTCTTATGTGGAGCGTGGCTTCTACGCCGCGCAAATTCAGCGGGTTTTGGCGCTGTTCGCGCGCGAGCACGTGCATTTTCTTCGTACCGACCGTCTCTGGGCGGATCCTGAGACCACTTTGGCGCAAGTACAGCATTTTTTGGGTGTCCCCGCGCGCCCATTGTGTGGTGAGCAGGCCTATATCGTGCCGCTTGATAGCTCCGACCTTGGCGGCATGCCGCGCGGCGCGCGCGCCGATCTCGACGCGCTATACAGCGACGACATAAAAACCACAGCCGCGCTGACCGGGCTGGATCTCGCCGACTGGCTGAGCCCTGCCTACGCCGAGCCGATGGTCGAGAAGGGGATGACCATACTAACGTCTCCTACGCGGCTCTAGAGCAATATCCGGTTGAGGTAACAACCTGATATTGCTCGGCAAAGCATAGCTGGGGCGCTTCCGTGAAATCAAAAAACGTCCTATCGCGGAACCATCGCCTCCGCCACGGGGCGCAGCGCGCGCTCAATCTTCCCGGCCATTTCGGGATCGACCTCGGCTTCCGCTAGCGCCTCGCACATCGCATCCATCCACTGCGTCGAGGTTTTCGCCGTCACCGCCATGCTCCGGTGGCGCGACATCAGACAAAACCCAGGATGCGCTGCCACCCAGTCGCGCGGCCCGCCGAGCCAGACGGCGAGAAACCCAGCGAGGGACTCGCGCATCTCGCCAAGATCCCCGGCGTGCATGGCGCGCAGCGCGGCATATTTCCGTTCACGCTCCATCACGTCGTAAAATGCATCGGCAATCCGGCGCACCCCCTGCGCACCGCCAAGGCGCTTGAACGGGGTTGTTGCCACGGTTTCGGTCTGTGTGTTTTTCGTCATTTCCTGCCTGGTGAGATTATTTAACCCATCCTCAAAGCAAAATCCGGTGCCGTTGGCTTTGATCTATCTCATGCCCGCGCCATAAAATTAGCGACAACGGCCGTGACGGCCGCCTGCTTCAAATACAAAATGTAGCCAATACGACAACTCAATTAAAAGGCTGTATTCTGAAGATGGCGGCAACTTATGTGGCGTTTGTGCAGCATTTCTGTTACGTCGAACGCCAGCAAATGCGACTGTGAGGAATGCATGACCGTGCAAAACGCCGTATTGGCGGAGGACGACAGGGAATCTACGGAAATGCCCGCCGAGCCGACCCAGGCGCTACGCTTCAGCAAGGCCCGCGTTGCCCGCTCGACGATGCTGGCGGAAGATTACGTCGAGCTGATCGCCGACCTTCTCCTCGCCAACGGCGAAGCAAGGGTGACGGAGCTAGCCAAACGTCTCGGCGTCGCCCACTCCACCACGCTGAAAACCATCGAGCGCCTCAAGCGCGACGGTCTGGTAACAGCGCGCCCCTATCGCGGCCTGTTCCTGACCCCGGAGGGCCACCGTCTCGCCGAGCGCTCCCGCGCTCGCCACCGCCTGATCGTCAGCCTGCTCCGGGCGCTTGGTGTCCCCGCCGACGCCGCCGAGGCTGACGCCGAAGGCATGGAACACTACGCCTCCGAAACTACCCTCCAGGCCATCGCCCGCTTTCTGGACGCCGGGAAGTAGGCTTACCCCGCCCCCTGCAACGCTGTCCGCCCGGGCATTTTATGCCGATATCCCAGCGCCTCGGCGATATGCCCGCGCTGCACCTCCTCGATCCCAGCCAGATCGGCGATACTCCGCCCGACCCGCATCGCCCGTACAAACCCGCGCGCCGAGAGCCGCAGCTTCGTCGCCGCCATTTCCAGAAACGCCTTCGCCTCACCGGCGAGGACGATCAGATCCCCCAACGCCTCGGCATTGGTGCTGGCCCCGTCCTCCCCGTAGCGGGCGCGCGCAATCGCCCGCGCCGCGGCCACCCGCGCCGCGACGAAGCTGCTTGCCTCCCCCGGCGGCGCCCAGGAAAGCTCCCTCGGCGTCAGCGGCGAAATCTCAACGACCATATCGATCCGGTCGAGCAGCGGCCCGCTCAGCTTGCCCTGATAATCCTCTCCGCAGCGCGGCGCGCGCCCACATTCACGCGCCCCGTCCCCCAGATACCCGCAACGGCATGGGTTCATCGCGGCAACGAGCTGAAACCGCGCCGGGTACGTAATATGCGCCGCCGCGCGTGAAACCGTGGTCTGCCCGGCCTCCAGCGGCTGGCGCAGCGCCTCCAGCGTCGGGCGCGGAAATTCCGGCATCTCGTCCATGAACAACACCCCCCGGTGCGCCAGCGAAACCTCGCCCGGCCTGGCCCGGTTGCCGCCTCCGGTCATCGCGGCCATGCTCGCTGAATGGTGCGGCTCGCGAAACGGCGGGCGCGTAATCAACCGTCCTCCCTCAAGCATCCCAGCGACGGAATGGACCATGCTGACCTCCAGCGCCTCGCGTGGGGTGAGATCGGGCAACAGTCCTGGCAGTCGCGCTGCGAGCATGGATTTCCCCCCGCCCGGCGGCCCGATCATCAATAGATTATGCCCCCCCGCCGCCGCCACTTCGAGCGCCCGCCGTGCCGTCTCCATGCCCCGCACATCGGCCAGATCGAGCATTTTGCTGCCCCCGCCGAGCAGCCCCGCGGGCGGCAGTGGAATCAGCTGCGTGCCGCGGAAATGGTTGATCAACGTCAACAAATCCGGTGCCGCGAGAACGCTGACCTCCCCCGCCCAACTCGCCTCCGCCCCCTGCGCCTGCGGGCAGATCAGCCCCAGCCCGCGCCCGCCAGCGGCAATCGCGGCAGGTAGCACGCCCGCCACCGGATTGATCCTTCCATCGAGCGAGAGTTCTCCGAGTGCCGCAAACTGCGCCAACTCCTCGCGCGGCAACACATCCATTGCGGCCAGCACGGCAAGCGCCACCGGCAGATCGAAATGGCTTCCCTCTTTGAGCACATCCGCCGGCGCCAGATTAACCAGCACTCGCTTGGGCGGCAGCGCCAGCCCCATCGCTGTAAGCGCCGCGCGCACCCGCTCGCGCGCCTCGCCCACGGCCTTGTCTGGCAACCCCACCATGAGGAAATTCGGCAGACCAGACGCAATCTGCACTTGCACCTCGACCGGCTGCGCCTCAATTCCGGCAAAGGCAAAACTATTTACCCGCGCAATGCTCATAAACCACCCGTATAAGTTGCAGGCAGATTACGAACGCGCGGGCAAATTGTCTATTCTTTACTCGCGCTTAACCGAAAACGCCCCGCTCGCCTGGCAGGTTGGCATCAGCTCAATCCGGTTGACGTTGACATGTTTGGGCAGCGCCACGATCCAGGACGCCGTCTCGGCAATATCCTCGGGCACCATCGAATTGGTCCCCGCATAAACACTCGCTGCCTTCGTGGTGTCCCCGCCAAAGCGCACGGTGCTGAACTCGGACCCCTGCACCATCCCCGGCTCGATATCCGTAACCCGGATATTCTTACCTACGAGATCGGCGCGCAGGTTGAGCGAGAACTGGCGCACGAACGCCTTGCTCCCGCCGTACACATGCCCACCCGGATACGGATACTCGCCCGCGACCGAGCCAAGGTTGAGGATAACCCCCTCGTTGCGCGCGACCATGCCAGGCAGCACCGCCCGGGTGACATGGACCAAACCGGAGATATTGGTGGCGATCATCGTATCCCAATCGGCGAGCGACGCTTCCCACGCCGGCCCAAGCCCGAGCGCCAGCCCGGCATTGTTGACCAGCACATCAATCTCGCGCCAGCCCTCTGGCAGCGCGCCCACAAACCCCGCGACCGCCGCCGCATCGGTGACATCGAGCGGCAGCGCCAACAGCTTATCGCCCAGCTCCGCCTTCAGCGCCTCGAGCCGCTCAACCCGCCGCCCGGTGGCGATGACCCGGTGCCCATCCTGGACAAAGCGCCGGGCAAAAGCCGCGCCAAAACCCGCCGTCGCTCCGGTAACCAAAATCGTCTTCATCATCTTCTCCTCTGTTGCCCGCCCGATATGGTCAGCCCCCGGCCTTGGGCAAGCTCAGCACCGCCAGATTGGCACGGGTAAAATCGACCACTTTTTCCGTCTCGCCGAGTCTCAGCGTACTGGCGCGGGGCGCCGCCTGCGCCAAAACCTTTCCCCCTCGCACGACATACAAGCGCTCTGCCGAGAGCCGTATCGCCTCCACCGCATCCGCCGCCTGCAACACAACAAGATCGGCATTGCACCCGACCGCGACGCCATAACCCTCCAGGTTAAGGATCTTCGCAGCGTTCTCGGTAACGGCGGCAAAACACGCGCGCATCTCCTCAACCCCGGTCATCTGCCCGACATGCAGCGCCATATTGGCCACTTCAAGCATGTCGTGGCTGCCCATCGGATACCACGGGTCCATCACGCAATCATGCCCAAAGCCGACCGTAATTCCCGCCGCCATCATCTCCTTGACCCGCGTCATCCCGCGCCGCTTGGGGTAGGTATCGTGGCGGCCCTGGAGGGTGATATTGATCAGCGGATTGGCGATGGCTGCAACCCCGGCCTCCAGGATCAGCGGGATCAGCTTGCTGACATAGTAATTATCCATGCTATGCATCGAGGTGAGATGCGAGCCTGCGACCCGGCCTTGCAACCCGTGGCGCACGGTCTCGGCGCTCAGCGTCTCGATATGGCGCGAGAGCGGATCGTCCGTCTCATCGCAATGCATATCGAGCATCAACCCGCGTTCGGCGGCAATGCGCGTGAGCGCCCGCACGCTGAGCGCCCCTTCCTCCATCGTGCGCTCGAAATGCGGTGTCCCGCCGATGACATCTACGCCCTTTTCCAGCGCCCGGCGCAGGTTTTCCCCCGCCTTGGGGTAGCGGAAATAGCCATCCTGCGGAAACGCGACGAGCTGAATATCCAGATACGGCTTCATCTCCTCGCGCAGCGCCAGCAGCGCCTCGACCGCCAGCAGCCGGTCGTCGCAGATATCGACATGGGAGCGAATCGCTAGCGTCCCGCGTGCAATCGACCATAGGCAGAGCCGCTTCGCCCGCTCATAGATCGCCTCCTGCGTGAGCGAGGGCTTGAGTTCGCCCCAAAGCGCGATGCCTTCGAGCAACGTGCCGGACTCGTTCATGCGCGGCAGCCCAAGGGAGAGCGTCGAGTCGAGATGCACATGCGCATCGACAAACGGCGCGCAAACCAGCCGCCCCCGCGCGTCGATCTCTTCCGTCGCCCCCTCGGTCAGGTTCGGCTCCGCCACCACGATTTTACCGTCCAGAATCCCTATATCGATATTCTGCCGCCCATCGGGGAGATTGGCGCAACGGATAATAAGGTCGAGCATTTTGCCTCCATGCGAATTCTTCGCCCCTAGATTGGCCGCGCAATGGTTGCCGTGCAAGCTGGGCATGATACACGAGCAATCATGCAAAAAGCCCTGCTCCTGCTTCCCCTCGCTCTGGCCGCCTGTGCCCTGCCAGGACGCCAGACCCTGGCCCCGTCCCCCCCCGCAGCAACCTCCGTGAATATCGCCGCAGTCCGGGCTTTCGCGGGCCATGTCGCGCTGGTCGAGATCACCCCCGGCACGCAGGATTTTGCCCCGGCGCTGAAATCCGCCGTGGGCCAGGCGCTGGCCATCAAGCCGGACGCCGCCTTTGAAGTCCTCGCCTCCGCGCCTGCGGGCGCAACCCCGGACATCAGCGCCGCCCGACTCCAGGGGCTCTCGGGCTTAGCCGCGAGCGTTGCCCAGTCCCTTTGTGATGACGGCATCCCCCCCGCCCGTCTTAGCCTCGCGGCGCGCACCGCCGCCCCCGATGCTCCGAACCAGATCCGCGTTTACGTCAAATGACCCTCCTCTTCGCCACGACACGCGCGTTGATGCCCCTGGTGCGCCTACTCGACCCCGAGACCGCGCATAACCTTTCGTTGCGCGCCCTGAATCTCGGCCTCGCCGGAGGGGACGACACGCCCGACGACCCGATCCTGCAGGTGCGCGCCTTTGGCCGCACCTTGCCCAACCCGATCGGCTTGGCCGCCGGGTTCGACAAGAACGCCGTCGCCGTCTCCGCCCTGGGTCGCTTAGGCTTCGGCTTTGTCGAGACCGGGACGGTCACCCCCCGCCCACAGCCCGGCAACCCAAAGCCGCGCCTCTTCCGCCTGGAAGCAGACAACGCCGTGATCAACCGCATGGGCTTCAACAACAACGGCATCGCCGCCTATCTGGCCAACCTGCAAAAGGCCGACCGCTCGCGCATCGCCGTCGGTGCTAATGTTGGCATCAACAAGGAAGACGCCGACCCCGAACGCGACTACCCGGCCCTGGTGAACGCGGTCTCGCCCCTTGCCGACTATATCGTCATCAATATTTCTTCGCCCAACACTCCCGGCCTGCGTGACCTGCAATCCGAGTCCCGCCTCGCCGCGATTCTCGGCGCGATCAAGACAGACAAGCCCCTGTTCGTGAAAATCGCCCCGGACCTCTCGGAAGACGGCCTGGAAGCGGTCATCGCCACCTGCCTGACCCATCCAGTGACCGGGCTGATCGTCTCCAACACCACCCTGGCCCGCCCAAGTACCCTGACCAGCCCGGCCAAATCCCAGACCGGCGGCCTCTCCGGCGCGCCGCTTTTCGCCCCCAGCACCGTGATGCTCGCGCGCGCCTATAAGCTCGCCGGCCAGCGCCTGACCCTGGTCGGTGCTGGCGGCGTGTTCTCCGCCGAGGACGCCTTGGCCAAAATCCTGGCGGGCGCCAGCCTGGTTCAGCTCTACACCGCCTTCGCCTATCGCGGCCCGGCGCTGATCCCGGAGCTGAAAACCGGCCTCGCCGCCGCCCTGCGCGCACGCGGCTTCGCCAGCGTCGCACAAGCCGTGGGCGCAGGCGCATGATCCGTTTTGCTGACCTCGCCGAGCGTTACGACGGCTTCATCGTCGATCTATGGGGTGTCGTACATAACGGCGTCGCTCCTTATCCCGGTGTGCTGGACTGCCTTTCGCGTCTGCGCGCCGCAAAAAAACCGGTGGTTTTTCTCTCCAACGCGCCGCGCCGCCCCTCCGGAATCGCCGCCGCCCTGTCGGGCATGGGCGTCACCCCGGAGCTCTACACCGGCATCATGTCGAGCGGCGAGGCGGTCCACCTCGCGCTGCGCGACCGTACGGACGAGTTCGCCACCCTGGGCGCAAAACTCTACCATCTCGGTCCGCAGCGTGACCGAGACGTGTTCGAGACCCTGGACCTGGAGGTAGTAAAATCCCCGTCCCAGGCGGATTTCCTCCTCAACACCGGCCCGGACGACCTGCTCGGCCCGCACGATCCCAGCCTCTACGCTTCCGTCCTGCGTGAATCCCTGGAAAACGGCCTGCCGATGATCTGCGCCAACCCGGACCTCGAAGTGGTGCGCGGAGAGGAGCGCATCATCTGCGCCGGTCTGCTGGCCGAGCAATACGCGGCGCAAGGCGGGCGCGTGATCCAGCGCGGCAAGCCCGACGCCGCGATCTACGCGCCAACCTTGGCCCTGCTAGGCACCGATAAATCTCGCACCCTGGCCATTGGCGACTCGCTGCGCACGGACATCTCCGGCGCGAAGGCCGCGGGTATCGACTCCCTCTGGGTCCTCTCGGGCATCCACGCCCTGCACCCCGAACAAGCCCCGGCGGAAGTCGCCGCGAAAAATCTCAGCCCCGTGGCGATCCTCCCTGGCTTCACCTGGTAATTTCAGGGGGGCTAAAGCGCCCAGCCCATGCTGGAGAGCCGGCTGGTGCGCAATTCGTGATCCCCGGCCAGAAAACAATACTGCCCGCGCCCGCCTTGGCGGAGCAGCCGCTCCCGGTCCAACCCGTTCCGCCCGATCGCCTCCTGCGCCGCCTGTAAACAAGCCGGAGCCAGCGCCTCGATAAAGGCGCGATCCAGCATGCCCAGGCGCAAATTTTTGTCGGTCTCTCCCGCCGCCTTCGAGATGACCCGGATAACGTTTATCTGTGTCTCGGAGTTGTGGCCCAGGCCAAGGAATTCGAACATCCCCGGAATCGCAGACCCCATCGGATGTTTCCAGATCGTGCGCGCTGCCCAGCCCGCGATTTGCGCCGTCTGTTCGAGCCGCCAATCCATCGCCGCCAGCGTATAGGCGCCATCGGCGACCACCGCCTGCGCCTCAGCCAGCGTCTCAAACGTCCCCATCCGGCTCAGCTCCGAAATCGACCATTCAGCGAGAATATTGGAGACGCAAAGCTCGACAAGACCGCGCCGCAGCACCAGAAACCGCCCCTTGGGAAAAAGGTCGAGCAGAAACCGGGTGATCGTCTCGCCGCCATAGCGGATTTCTTTAAACCCCCAGCGCTGACCGGGCTGCAGGGCGGTGGAAAAACTCCGCACCATCCACGCGCGCGTAAAGTCGCGCAGACCAGCCGCATCGACCGGCGATTTCCAGGGATCGAAAACAAGCTGCCCCCGTTCGCGGACATAGCGCTCAAGCCCGCGCTCAGCCAGCGGTTGTCTGAGACTCCCGAAGGACGAGGCAGCCACGTTAAGCGCCGCAAGCTGATTCAGAATGCCCCCATGCTCGCCCCAGACGACAAGCCCAGGATGGCAGTTCAGTATCCGCCCCAGCAGCGTCGAGCCCGAACGGTGAGACGCAAAAACAAAAACCGGACGCTGATCCATCGAGCAGAGCCATCCTCACAGGACAATATTTACCAAAGTGAGCGGATATATTCGGGCCCGGAATGTCAATCGCCATCCAGTTTGTTGTTTTTTCAAAACAAACCGGGGTCTTTTAATTTTTCTAACAAAATGTTGTTTTTGTAAGCGGCATGTTAGCGCCCGTCCTTTACGCGAATGCTCCACGTGAAGCATTCTACTCCTTGGCTAAATGATCGAACGCCATCAACCGCTTAACCAACGCAGGCATGTCCGTGAGGGCGATCATGTTCGGCCCGTCCGAGGGGGCTTGATCCGGATCCGGGTGACACTCGATAAACACCGAAGCGCAGCCCACCGCGAGCGCCGCCCGCGCCAGCACCGAGGCAAACCGCCGGTCCCCGCCCGAAGACGTTCCTTGCCCGCCGGGTTGCTGCACCGAATGGGTGGCGTCGAAGACCACGGGATACCCGGTCTCCGCCATAATCGGCAGTCCCCGGAAATCGCTCACCAGCGTATTATAGCCAAAGCTCGTGCCCCGGTCGCAGAGCAGGATTTTCTCATTCCCCGTGCTGGCAATCTTCGCGGCGACATTTTTCATATCCCAAGGGGCGAGGAACTGCCCCTTTTTAACGTTAATCACCTTGCCAGTATGGCCCGCCGCCAGCAACAGATCCGTCTGGCGGCATAAAAACGCCGGGATCTGCAACACATCGACCGCTTCGGCCACCGGCGCGCAATGCGCCGCGTCGTGCACATCGGTGAGCACCGGCATACCGAACGTCTCGCGCACTCGCGCCAGAATTTCCAATCCTTGCGCCATGCCAATCCCGCGCGCGGCGGAAGCGGAAGTCCGGTTGGCCTTGTCGTAGCTGGATTTATAAATCACCCCGATGCCCAGATCGCGGCTCATCTCAGCCAACGCGCTCGCCACCTCCATCGTGTGGTTGAGCGACTCGATCTGACACGGCCCGGCGATCAGCACGAACGGCAGATCATTGCCAATCGTCAGCCCACCGACGGAAACATGCCTCATACCAGCCTCGATTTCTTCACAGCTGCGGAGATAAAGCCCTCAAACAACGGATGCGGCGCAAACGGCTTGGACTTCAGCTCAGGGTGGTACTGCACGCCAATAAACCAGGGATGATCCGGATATTCGACAATCTCTGGCAACACGCCATCGGGCGAAAGCCCGGAGAATCGCAGGCCCGTCGCCTCAAGCTGCTCGCGCAGCGAAATATTGACCTCATAGCGATGCCGGTGGCGCTCGGAAATCAACCCCGCCCCGCCGTAAACCGCGCTCACGAGCGATCCTTCCGCCAGCGCCGCCGGAAAAGCACCGAGTCGCATGGTCCCGCCCAGATCGCCATCGGCATGCCTACGCTCGACATCATTCCCGCGCGCCCATTCGGTCAGCAGCCCGACCACTGGGATCTCGCACGGCCCGAACTCGGTGGAGGAAGCGCCCTCCATGCCCGCCAGATTGCGCGCCGCCTCGATGACGGCCATCTGCATCCCAAAACAGATCCCCAGGAACGGTACTCCACGCTCGCGGGCAAACCGCACTGCCTCGATCTTGCCCGCCGTGCCGCGCTCACCAAACCCGCCTGGGACTAGAATCCCGTTGACGCCGTCGAGCAGTTGCACGGTATTCGGCTGCTCGAAGACTTCCGAATCGAGCCACTCCAGCCGCACCTTGACCTTATTGGCGATCCCGCCATGCATCAGTGCCTCGGCGAGGGACTTATAGCTGTCGAGCAGGTTGGTATATTTGCCGACAATGGCAATCCTTACCTCGCCCTCGGGCGCGCGCACGGTCTCAACAATACGCTCCCAGCGCGACAGATCAGGCTCGCTCTCGAACGGCAATCCGAAATGGCGCAGTACTTCGCGGTCCATACCCGCCTCGTGATACGAGATCGGCACCTGATAAATCGTGGAAACATCGAGCGCCGGAATCACCGCCTCGGCGCGCACATTACAGAAGCTGGCGATCTTGCGCCGCTCATTCTCAGGGATCGGTCGATCGCAGCGGCAGATCAGCATCTGCGGCTGAATCCCGACATTGAGCAATTCCTTGACCGAATGCTGCGTCGGCTTGGTCTTCAGCTCTCCGGCGGAGGGGATATAGGGCACCAGCGTCAGATGCACGAACATCGCCTGCGCCGGGGTCAGCTCGTTGCCAAGCTGGCGGATGGCCTCAAGAAACGGGAGACTCTCGATATCGCCGACCGTGCCGCCGATCTCGACGAGGACGAAATCCACATCCTCGGACTGGCGCAACACCACATCCTTGATCGCATCGGTGATATGCGGAATAACCTGAACGGTCGCACCAAGATAATCCCCGCGTCGCTCCTTGGCGATCACGTCGGAATAAATCCGCCCGGTGGTGGCGTTGTCGAGCTTGGTTGCCGAGACGCCGGTAAAGCGCTCGTAATGTCCAAGGTCAAGGTCCGTCTCCGCGCCGTCATCGGTCACGAACACCTCACCATGCTGGTAGGGGCTCATCGTGCCGGGATCGACATTGAGATAAGGATCAAGCTTGCGCAGTCGCACGGAATAACCGCGCGCCTGCAGCAAAGCACCAAGTGCTGCGGAGGCGATACCCTTACCGAGAGAAGAGACCACGCCGCCGGTGATGAATACAAACCGCGTCATGGAATCCGATCATACATGAGTCGCAGGAAAAGCGAGAGAGGGAGGACGAAACTTATTGTGAGGAAGAATTCCCAGGTGCCGGAACGGCGGGCGCCGTAGGTGCGGGCAGCGCGTCCGCGGGGATCGAAGGCAGGGCATTCGGCAGGGTTGGCGCCGGTGCCGCCGGGGTCGTCTGCGCCGGGCCGTTCAGGATTGCTGCCGCATTATTTGTGTTGCCGCCCTTGTAGAGCAGCGCCAGGCTGAGCGAGAGTACAAAAAAAGCGGTACCCAGGATTGCGGTGGTGCGGGTCAACAGATTAGCCGTGCCGCGCCCGGACATGAAATTCCCCATGCCCTGTCCGCCGCCGAGGCCAAGCCCGCCGCCTTCGGAGCGCTGGATCAGCACCACGCCGATGAGCGCGATGGTGACAAAAACATGCAGCACGAGAAGAACTTTGATCATCCGAAACCCTGGCTTAATTGGTGGCAGGTTTCTAGTACGTGACAATTTTTCGTCAATCACGCGCCAAAAACCTGGTATCGCGGGATTGCTCTAGCCGCCTGGAGCGCCTGCAGCAATGGCCAACAGGTCGGCAGCGACAAGACTGGCCCCGCCGACCAGCGCGCCGCCAACCTCGGGCAGACTAAGCAGGCTGGCGGCGTTACCCGGTTTGACCGAGCCGCCATAGAGAATTTTAACCCCCGCCCCGGCGGCGCCCAGATGCTCGACCAGCACCTTGCGGATGGCGGCGTGCATCGCGACGACATCCCCCTCCGTCGGTGTCCGCCCGGTACCGATCGCCCAGATCGGCTCATAAGCGACTACCCCGTCGAAGCCGTGCGGCAGGCTGTGCAGCAATTGGCTGCGCACCAGTTGCTCGGCCTGCCCGGCATCGCGCTGGGCCTCCGTCTCGCCGACGCAGACAATCGGCGTCAGCCCCGCCGCGCGCGCGGCGTTCACCTTAGCGGCGACATCGGCATTGGTCTCACCGTGGTTCTCGCGCCGTTCGGAATGACCCAGAATAACAAAACGCGCTCCGACCTCTTTAAGCATCGCGGCGGAAATGTCCCCGGTATGCGCGCCTGAGGCCTGCGCGTGGCAGTCCTGCGCGCCGAGGCTGGCCGAACTCCCCGTCAGCGCCGCAGCAAAGCGCGCAAGCAGGGTGAAGGGCGGGCAAATCAGCACTTCGACACGCGCAGGCGCCGCCTGGAGCGCGGCGGCATAAGCGTCCACCTCGTTCAGCTTGCCGTGCATTTTCCAGTTCCCTGCGATGAGTGTGCGCATTTTTATTTCTTGCTCCCTGTCGATTCGAAGATAAGGCTATTTTGTTGGCGCAGCTCTAGCGCCAGAGCTGGAGCACGATGATTTCCAGCAAAAAACCGATGGTAAGCGCCGCCCCGCCGACGGGCTGGATAATCCGCGCCATTTCCCGGCGGATGATGCTCTGCGCGAAGGCGGGGCCGTTCTGCGCCGCGATGGCAGCCTTCACCGCCGCTTCGGCCTTGGGCAGGATGAGCCGCTGATAGAGCAGGATCAGCAGGTTGCAGAGGATGACTGCAGCCAGCAGAGCCGCGATGTAGCGCGCGCCAGTGAGGGTGATCCGCCGGGTCGAGAAACCAGTGAGCAATCCAGCAAGAAAATACAGCCCGGGGATGATGGTCAACGCCGTACGCGTCGCGGCGGAATAGTCGGTGGGCGATACGCGCATGTGGGCGACCTCTTTCCTGCATTTGCCGAGTTCTGGCGGTCTAGCTATAGAGGCGGCGGTTTGGGGTAAATAGAGCGCATGCTGGTCTGGGTTCGAAATCTGCTGGAAAACTGGGTTGCGCGAGCATTTTTTGCGCTTCTTGTGCTGGTTTTTGTCTTTTGGGGCATCTCCAATGTCGTCACGCTGATCGGCAGTAATACCGCCGTGGCGCATGTCGGGGGCGAGGCCGTGGATATTTCCGTGGTGCAGGCCTCCTACCAGAAGGCGCTGAACCGTGCCGCGCAGTCTGGCCAGGGTCAGCCCGACCTCGCCACGCGCCGGGAGTTGGCGCAGGCGGCGCTCGCGGACGTATTGCGCACGCAGGTCATGCGCCGGGAGGAACGCAAACTTGGCGTTGCCGCCCCCGCTGCCGTGATCCGCGAGGAGATCGACGCGATTCCCTCCTTCCAGACCAACGGCGTATTCGACGCGAAAAAATTTGCCCAGGTTTTGGCGCAAAATAATAGTTCACCCAATCAGTTCATCGCCGAAGCGCGCGATAGTGTTGCAGGACGCCAGTTAATCATCCCGGTCATCGCCGGAGCCACCCCGCCAGCCACGCTGGTCAAGCAGGTTTTCAGCTTCGTTGCCGAGCAGCGCGTGGCAGAAACAGTGACGATTCCCTTTGCCGACCAGCCCGCACCTCAGCCCCCGGCGGACGCCGTGCTGCAGCGCTACTGGCGCAACCATCCGGCAGCGTTCACCGCGCCGCAATACCGCACCCTTAAGCTGGTTATCCTCTCCCCCGTCTTACTCGCCCCACATGAGAGCGTGAGCGATACCGAGGTTGACGCCGCCTATGCGCGGGTGGCGGCAAGCCAGCCCCCGGCGCGGCCGGAGCGCAGCGTGCAGATGATTGTAGTCAACAACATCGCCGCTGAGTCGCAGCTTGCCGCAGCTTGGAAACAGGGCAAGAGCTGGGCGGAAATGCAGGCGTTGGCACCGAAATTCGGCGCCAACGCCATTGTGCTCGACAAAAGCACGCAGGTTCAGATCCCTTCGCCCGATCTGGCGGCGGCGGTATTCGCGGCCAAGCCCGGCGAAGTCAGCGGCCCGGTGGCCGGGGGGCAGAATATGTATTTGTTCAAGGTTACGGCCGTCACCTCCAACGGCCCGGACGTGGCCGCGCTGAAGGCGCAGGTCAGACAACAGCTGCAGCTGCAGAAGGCGCAGGCGGAGGTGGCCAAGGACGTTGACAATCTCCAGGACGCGCTGGCCGGACAAACCCCGCTCGACCGTCTGCCCGGCAATCTCGGCCTTACTGCTGTCCAAGGCACGCTCGACGCCGAGGGCAACACGCCGCAAGGCGAGACCGCCCCGATCCCCGGCAGCGACGCGCTGAAAGCGGCAATCCTCAAAGCTGCCTTCGCCGTGCAGGCGAACGATCCGGCCCAGCTCACCAACGGCCCGGATGGCAGCTACTTCGCGCTGACCGTCTCGCAGATCACCCCACCGGCCTTGCAGCCCTACGACCAGGTGCGCGCCAAGGTGCTGAGTGCCTGGACCCAGGACGAGATCACTCGTGAGGCGGAGGTTAAAGCAGCCGCGCTGCTGGCGGCGGTGAACAAAGGCAAGCGCTTCGACGATGCCGCCTCCGCTGCGGGGGAAGCCGTCGCGATGACCGCGCCCTTTACCCGGGAGACGCCACCCAGCGGCATGACCACCGCGATGCTGCCGGTTATGTTCAGCCTCAAGCCAGGCCAGGCGACGATGGTACAGACCGATACCGGCTTCACCGTTGCAGACATCAACAAGATCATCGAGCCGACCCCGACGCAGGACCCGGCCAATTTCGCCAAGGTATCCCAGGCGCTGGCCAAGGCGGTGCAGAACGATATCGGCGAGAGTTTCCTGGCCGGATTGCAGGCGCGTGATAAAGTGACCATCGACCAGAAGCTTTTTGCCCAGATCTATCAGTGATTGAGAGACCATGAACGCCGCCCACCCAGACCGTTATGAGAGTTTTCGCGCCGCCTACGAATCGGGACGTGGCGCGCTGGTGTGGCGACACGACATTGCCGATCTGCTGACCCCCGTCGCCGCCTTCCTCAAGGTGGCGCATGGTAGGCCCTATTCCTTCCTGCTGGAAAGCGTCGAGGGCGGCGTGGCGCGGGGGCGGTATTCTGTTATTGGCATGGCGCCGGACCTGGTTTGGCGTTGCGAAGGCGGCATCGCGCTGATGAATCGCGAGCCGCTGAGTAACCCGGAGGCGTTCGCGCCCACCGGAGACGCGCCGCTGGAGAGCCTGCGCGACCTAATCGCCGAGACCAGGCTGGACGTGCCCGAAGGCCTGCCCCCGATGACCGGCGGGCTATCAGGCTATCTTGGCTACGACATGGTCCGGCTGATGGAGGAGCTGCCCGCCACCAAGCCCGATGTATTGGGCATCCCGGACGCGATTTTAGTCCGCCCTGGTCTGTTCATCATTTTCGACAGCGTGACCGATGAGATGACCTTGGCCGCCCCGGTCTATCCGCGCGCCGGTATCTCCGCCGCTTCCGCCTATGCGGCGGCGGAGCTCCGGTTGAACGAAGTGGCGCGCGCACTGGAGCAGCCGGTGCCCAAGCTCTCCGGCAGCCAGAGTGAGCCGCTCGAACAGACCTCCAACATGGAGGAGGAGGAATTCCTCGCCATGGTGGAAACCGCGAAGAATTATATCCACGCGGGCGATGTCTTCCAGGTGGTGCCAAGCCAGCGTTTCGAGGCGCCGTTCACCTTGCCGCCGTTTGCGCTGTATCGCAGCCTGCGCCGGGTCAATCCGGCGCCGTTCCTGTTCTATCTTGATTTCGTCAATTTCGTCGCGGTTGGCTCCTCCCCGGAAATCCTGGTGCGGCTGCGCGACGGCGTAGTGACGATCCGCCCCCTGGCAGGCACGCGCAAACGCGGCGCGACGACGGCGGAAGACCTGGCGCTGGAGGCTGAATTGCTGGCCGACCCGAAGGAGCGCGCCGAACACCTTATGCTGCTCGATCTTGGGCGCAATGATGTGGGTCGCGTGGCGCAGATCGGCTCCGTGCGGGTGGTGGAGAGCTTTGCTATCGAGCGGTTTTCTCATGTCATGCATATTTCCTCGACCGTGGAGGGGCGGATTCGCCCCGAATGCGACGCGCTGGACGCGCTGATCGCAGGCTTCCCGGCGGGCACGCTCTCGGGCGCGCCAAAGGTGCGTGCGATGGAGATCATCGAGGAGTTGGAACCTTCCCGGCGCGGACTTTACGCGGGGTGCATCGGCTATTTTGCCGCCAACGGCACGATGGATACCTGCATCGGCCTGCGCACGGCGCTGGTGAAGGACGGCAAGATGTATGTCCAGGCGGGCGTCGGGGTAGTCGCGGATTCCGATCCGCATGCCGAATATGCCGAGAGCCTGCTGAAAGCCCGCGCACTTTTCCGTGCGGCGGACGACGCGGTGCGCTATGTCTCAGCCCCGGAGCGCGCAAAATGATCCTGCTGATCGACAACTACGATAGTTTTACCTTCAACCTGGTGCATTTTCTGGGCGACTTGGGCGCGCAATGTGTTGTCCGCCGCAACGACGCGTTGACCGTGGAGGAAGCGCTGGCGTTGAAGCCCGAGGCGATTGTCCTCTCGCCCGGGCCATGCACGCCGACCGAGGCGGGGGTCTGCGTGGACCTGGTTCATGCTGCGGCGGCGACAAAAATCCCGCTGCTGGGCGTATGTCTGGGGCATCAATCCATCGGCCAGGCTTTTGGCGGGCAGGTGGTGCGCGCGCCAGAGCCGGTGCATGGCAAGACCAGCCCGATCTACCACGATAACACGGATATTTTCGCGGGTTTGCCCAACCCGTTCACCGCGACGCGCTATCACTCGCTGATCGTGGCGCGTTCCAGCCTGCCGGACGTGCTGGCGCCCACTGCCCATACCGAGGACGGGATCATCATGGGGCTGCGCCATGTCAGCCTGCCAATTTACGGGGTGCAGTTTCACCCCGAAAGCATCGCCACCAGCCACGGGCATGAGGTTTTGAAGAATTTCCTGACCATAGCGCAGGACGTCAACAAGGCGGCGCAGGCGGCATGACCGGGACCTTGAAGCCGGTGCTGGCGCGGTTGGCGCAGGGCGAGGTTTTGAGCGCGCCGGATGCTGAGGCGGCGTTTGGCGTGGTGATGGATGGGCTGGCGACGCCGGCACAGATCGGCGGCATGTTGATGGCGATGCGGGTGCGTGGCGAGCGTGTCGCGGAGCTGACTGGCGCGGTGACGGCGATGCGCGCGCGCATGACCCGCGTCGATGCGCCCGATAACGCAATCGATGTCTGCGGCACTGGCGGCGATGGCGCGGCTAGTCTGAACATTTCAACCGCGGTGACCTTTGTCCTCGCGGCTTGTGGGATTCCGGTGGCCAAGCACGGCAACCGCGCGCTCTCATCGCGCGCGGGCGGGGCGGATGTGTTGCTCGCACTGGGGGTGAATATCGAGCCGCCAATAGCAAGGTTGCCGGAAATTCTGCGCGAGACGGGCTGCGTGTTTCTCTTCGCCCCACGGCATCACCCGGCGCTGCGCCATGCGGCGCCCGTGCGCGTCGAGCTGGGCACGCGCACGATTTTCAACCTCACTGGGCCAATGGCCAACCCCGCAGGTGTGAAGCGCCAGTTGGTCGGGGTATATGACCCGGTCTGGTTGCGCCCCGTGGCGGAGACGCTACGCGATCTGGGCACCGAAGCGGCCTGGGTGGTGCATGGCGGCGGACTGGATGAGCTGACGCTGGCGGGAGAAAATCAGGTTGTGGCGCTGAAGAGTGGCGAGATTACGGAATTTACCCTGACCGCCGCCGATGCGGGGCTGTCCCCGGTGCCGATGGCGGCGCTCAAGGGCGGCGACGCGGCGGAGAACGCGGCGGCGCTGCTCGCAATGTTGGAAGGCCAGGCAAGTGGCTATCGGGACACTATTCTATTCAACGCAGCCGCCGCGTTGATCATCGCTGGAGATGCGGCGGATCTGCGCGAGGGCGTGGCCCTCGCCGCCGCCGCGATTGATAATGGCGGCGCAAGAGGCGTGCTGGAGCGGCTGAAAACAGCATCGCGGGAACAAAATTGGGTATGAGCGAGTTTATGGAACAAGGCGATATTTTAGCAAGAATTTGCGACGACACCCGCGCGGAGCTGACGCGGCGGATGGCGGTGACCAACCTTGACGAGATCAAGCATCTCGCGCGCGAAGGGGAAAAGCCGCGTAGCTTTGGCCGGGCGCTGATGGACGCCTCGGCAGCCGGGCGCGCCGGGCTGATTACCGAAATCAAGAAGGCCTCGCCCTCTGGCGGGGTGATCCGCGAGGATTTTGACCCGGCGGCGCTGGCGTCGGCCTATGCGCAAGGCGGAGCGGCGTGTCTCTCTGTGCTGACCGATAAGGAATATTTTCAGGGTAGCCCGGAACACCTCAAAGCGGCGCGCGCGGCGGTCACATTGCCGGTGCTGCGTAAGGATTTCATCCTCGATCCCTGGCAGGTTTACGAGAGCCGGGCGATGGGGGCGGATTGCATCCTACTGATTATGGCGGCACTTGAGGATGCGCAGGCGCGCGAGCTGGAAGGTTTGGCGCGCGCGCTGGATATGGATGTGCTGGTCGAGGTGCATAACGAGGCGGAGCTGGAGCGTGCGCTTGGCTTGCAGACCCCGCTGCTCGGCATTAACAACCGCAATCTGAAAACGTTGGAAACGACGCTGGAGACGACGGAACGGCTCTCGCAGCTTTGCCCGCCGGACCGCTTTCTGATCTCGGAATCGGGTATCAAGGTGCATGACGATATCGTGCGGCTGCAAAAGCTCTGCGTGCAGGGCTTCCTGGTCGGCGAATCGCTGATGCGTGAGCTGGATGTGACCCAGGCCGTGCGCAATCTGCTGGGGGTCGAATGACCCGTCTGACACATCTCGACGAGACTGGCGCTGCCCGGATGGTCGATGTGTCAGCCAAAGCGGACACCCTGCGCGAGGCGATCGCGAAGGGGCGCGTCGTCATGCTGCCCGAGAGTCTGGCGTTGATCGCTGAGGGCAAGGCGGCGAAGGGCGATGTCCTTGCCGTTGCGCGCATCGCGGGCATTATGGCAGCCAAGCGCACGGCGGAGCTGATCCCGCTTTGCCACCCGCTGCCGCTCTCCTCGGTGGTGATCGAGCTGACGCTGGTCGAAGACGCGGTCGAGATCGCCGCCACCGTGCGCACCACCGGGCGGACCGGGGTTGAGATGGAGGCGCTGAGTGCTGTGAGCGTCGCGGCCCTGACTATCTACGACATGGTGAAGGCGGTAGATCGCGGTATGCGCATCGAGGCCATTCGCGTGGTGCGCAAGTCCGGTGGGAAGTCAGGAGATTTTGAGCAGGCATGATTAGCGTCGAGGAAGCGCGGACGCGCGTTCTGGAAAAACTGCAAGGTACGCGCGCAGAGACCATTTCCCTGGCCCAAGGCTTCGGCCGGGTGTTGGCCGAGCCGGTGCGCGCAAGGCTGAACCAGCCGCCTGCCGATGTTTCCTCGATGGATGGCTACGCCCTGCGCGCGGTGGATGGTGTGGCGGGCGCGCGGCTGAAGCTGATCGGCGCGGCGCCGGCGGGGCATCCGTTTGGCGGCGCGGTTGGTCCGGGTGAGGCGGTGCGGCTGTTTACCGGCGGATTTGTCCCGGCAGGGGCCGATACCGTGCTGATCCAGGAAAACGCCACGGCGGAGCAAGGATTTGTCACGCTGAACCATGCCTGCGAGCCGGGGCGGCATATCCGCCGCCAGGGGCAGGATTTTACCGTGGGCGAGACGCTTATCCCGGCAGGCAAGCGGCTTTCGGCCCGCGATATCGGTTTGGCGGCCTCAAGCAATGCCCCGTGGCTGCGCGTTCATCGCAAGCCGCGTATCGCGATTTTGGCGACGGGGGATGAAATTTCCCTGCCCGGCGAGGCGATTGGGCCGGGCGGGATTGTTAGCTCCAACACCCATGCGCTGGCGGCGTTTGTGCTGGCCTGCGGCGCTGAGCCGCTGGTCCTCCCGATTGCCGGGGATGATCGCGACGCGATCGCCGCCGGGGCGGATGCGGCACGCGGCACGGATATGATGCTGACGACCGGGGGGGTGAGTGTTGGCGCGCATGATCTCGTCCAGGCCGGGCTGGAGACGCGCGGGTTTGTGCTGGATTTCTGGAAGATCGCCATGCGTCCGGGCAAGCCGCTGATGTTTGGCTGGCTCGGCGGGCTGCCGATCCTCGGGCTACCGGGGAATCCTGTTTCCGCCCTGGTCGGTGCGGTCTTGTTTCTGCGCCCGGCGATTGAACGTATGAGCGGGCTGGCTTGTGCGGCGCCGATGACCGAACTGGTCCGGCTCGGCGGGTCGCTGCGGCAGAACGACGTGCGCGAGGATTATATGCGGGCGACGTTGACGCGTGATGGAGCGGATTGGGTCGCGATCCCGCATCCGGCGCAGGATTCCGCGATGATGAAAAATCTGGCGCTGGCCGAGGCGTTGATCCGTCGGCCGCCACACCAAGCGGCCCTATCGGCGGGCGATGTGGTTGAGATCATTCGATTGGGTGATTTGTAACGCTTGACGGGGCTTTGAGAACTAAACTAGAACATTTGGTGAGTTGGCGCTTTGTTCTCATAAGGCGCGTCAGAGCCGGAGGCATCTATGCTGACCACCAAGCAACATGAATTGCTGGTTTTTATTGACCAGCGACTGCGCGAAACCGGGTGTAGCCCGAGTTTCGAGGAAATGAAGGAAGCGCTCGACCTGCGCTCCAAATCGGGCATTCACCGGCTGATCACAGCGCTGGAAGAGCGTGGATTCTTGAAGCGGCACAAGCACCGGGCGCGCGCGCTTGAAGTCGTGCGGCTTTCGGACGATATGGCACCGCAACGCGATCTGCCGCGTTTTGCACCCAATGTGATCCAGGGGAATTTCTCCGGCAAGCTGCCCGGCGTGCGTGCGGCGAATGAAGCTGGGGCGGTGTCTCTGCCGCTTTATGGCAAGATCGCCGCCGGACTGCCGATCGAGGCGCTCCGCGATAACGACGCGGAGATCGAGGTGCCGCTGGCGCTGATCGGCTCGGGTGAGCATTTTGCCCTGGAGGTCGAGGGCGACTCCATGATCGAAGCCGGAATTCTGGACGGTGATACCGTGATCATCCGCAAGGGCGAGACGGCGGAAAACGGGCAGATCATCGTGGCGCTGGTGGACGAAAACGAGGTGACGCTGAAACGGCTGCGCCGACGAGGGCAGTCGATTGCGCTGGAGCCGGCGAATATGCGCTATGAGACCAAGATATTCCCCGCCGAACGGGTCAAGGTGCAGGGGCGTCTGGTGGCGCTGTTGCGGCGCTACTGAGGGCTGGACAGCCGCACGGCGGGAGCGGCCCAGAGGTTCTGGAGCCCTTTCCCGCTCAATACGCGAACGCTCCAGCTTTGTTCTGGCAAGCAATTTTATCGGGTTAAGCCGAGCCTCTCGCTCAAACTTAACCCGATTTTCTAATAGCCGCCTTTGATCGCCTTATTCTTGCGGCGGCGTTCCTGCTCGGTGGGTTTGGCGCCGGGCGGGCGTTCCGGGCGGGTGAATTTCATTTTTGGCGGACGCGGGCCGGGGTCGCGTGTTGGGCCGAGGCCTGGGGCAGTCGCGGGCTGGACGGTCAGGTCCGAGCTATTGGCGGCGGTCACCGCGGCGGCGAAGCGCGCGGCGGCGTCCTGGGTGATCTCGAACTTTGTCTCGCGGTCGAAAATACGGATCACGCCGATTTCCGCCTTGGTCACGCCGCCTAAACGGCAGATCAGCGGGATCAGCCATTTCGGGTCGGCGTTGTTCTTGCGGCCCACCGGGGCGCTGAACCAGGCCATTGCGGTGCCGTCCGTCCGGCGTTCGAATTTCTGCGCCTCGCGGGGCGCGTTCTCTAGCGGTGGGCGCGGGATGAAGGTTTCGCGCGATGCGGGCTGGAGGGTGATCTGCGCCGGTTCTGGCAGGCGGGCGCGGTAAAGCCGGATCAGCGCCGCGGCGATGGCTTCTGGGGATTGGCGCGCCAGCAGGGATTGGGCGAGGGGGAGTTCATCCTCATTCGGCGCCTGGGTGAGCAGCGGATCTTCGAGAAGGCGTTCCTGGTCGCGGGCGCGAATCTCTTCCGGGCTTGGTGGGTCCTGCCAGATGGCTTCGATATTGGCCGAGCCGAGTAGCAATTCGGCGCGGCGGCGCTTGAAGTTAGGCACCAGGAGCAGGCAAACGCCTTTGCGCCCGGCGCGGCCGGTACGACCTGAGCGATGCAGCAGGGTTGCCTTGTTGGTGGGCAGATCGGCATGGATCACGAGGTCCAGATCAGGCAGGTCTAGGCCGCGCGCCGCGACGTCGGTCGCGATGCAGACCTGGGCGCGGCCCTCACGCAGGGCGTTCAGGGCGGTGTTGCGCTCGTTCTGCGAAAGCTCGCCCGAGAGGGCGACGGCGTTGAAGCCGCGGGCCAGCAGGCTGGCGTGCAGATGGCGTACGGAATCGCGGGTCGCGCAGAAGACCAGGGCGCGGGCATCGTGCAGGCGCAGGAGGTTGACCAGCCCTTGTTCGGTCTCGTGTCCGGCGAGGCGGATGGCGCGGTATTCGATGTCCGCATGGGGCTGGTTGCGCGCCACGGTGTCGATGCGCAGGGCGTTCTGTTGGTATTTGCGCGCCAGGGAGGCGATTTCCCGCGCGATGGTGGCGGAGAAAAGCAGGGTACGGCGGCTCTCGGGCGCGCTGGAGAGGATGAAGTCCAACTCGTCCTTGAAGCCGAGGTCGAGCATCTCGTCGGCCTCGTCCAGAACCACGGCCTCGCACTCGGCGAGTTTGAGATGCCCGCGGTTGATGTGGTCCTGCAAGCGGCCTGGCGTGCCGACGACGATGTGGCAGCCTTGTTGCAGAGCGCGTTGCTCGCGCCGCGCGTCCATGCCTCCGACGCACGAGACGATGCGCCCACCAGCCTGCTCGTAGAGCCAGGTCAGTTCGGCGTGGACCTGCAGCGCTAGTTCG
>DAOMCN010000002.1:47247-48261 GCA_035427885.1 Acidocella sp.
CAGACGACCATGGCCATGGTCTCCAGGAAGATCGACATGCCGATCGCGGTCACCAGCGGCGCCAGCTTGGGCGCGTTGCGCAAGCGGCGATAGGCGAGGCGCTCGATGAGGTATTTCAGCGTGCCGCACACGGCCATGGCCGCGACCAGGGCGATCACCAGGACCAGAGGCAGTACTGTTGCCGGGAGACGTTCGGCGTCGCCCAGGATGGTTGAGGCCAGGGCCAGGCCAAAGGCGACGGTTTTGCCGGAGCCGGTCTGGGCGGAGACCAGAAGGTCTCGGTCCAGCGCCTCTGGGGCGAGGACGGCAAGCTGTACGTCCGTGGGGTCATTATAGCCACGCGCCGCCAGGGCGCGGGCGAGCGCGGGATTTGTGATGGGAAAGGGCATGGCGGCTCCTACTCCGCCCAATGCAAGACGGCAACGGCAGGATAAGGGAAATTCGGGATTGAAGGGAAGCCGCCGGTGCCCTATGGTGGCTCGGCCCGGCAGGTGCCGTGCGTTTTGAACGATTGCAGAGGACTGTTTTTATAGTGCGACCCCCGAAAAACGACCGCCAGCGGCAACCCCGTCGTCGCGGTTTTGACGACGACAATTTTTTTGGCAACACGCCTCCCCTCCCGCCGTCTTTTTCCGGGTTTGGAGCCGCTTCCTCCGCGCCGGAGGCCAAGGCCACGGTGAAATGGTATAACCCTGAGAAAGGGTTCGGCTTCGTTGAGATGGCCGATGGTTCTGGCGACGTCTTTCTGCACGCCAACTCTCTGCAAAACGCTGGTTTCCAGGCAGTTACGCCGGGCGCCATCCTCCAGGTCCGCGTGGGCCAAGGGCAGAAGGGCCGTCAGGTTGACCAGGTGATCTCCGTCACTGAGGGCGACGCGCCGCCGCCACGCAGCGGTGGGTTTGATCGTCCCCGGTCGAGCGCTCCGAGCGGCCCGCGCCCGGCGCGTCAGCAGCCGAGCGGTCCGTCGGTCGAGATGGTTGGCATCGTGAAATGGTACAATGCTACCAAGGGCTT
>DAOMCN010000003.1:0-35058 GCA_035427885.1 Acidocella sp.
AGCACCAGACTACGAATCTGGGGGTTAGGGGTTCGACTCCCTTCGGGTGCGCCACATTTCTTTGTAAAAAATCCGTTCAAAACGGCCCTCCAACGTGAGCGGCCGTTTTTTATGCCGCGACCTGATCTAGCCGGACAAACTTCGTCCCCGCCGCGTGCAGCGCCCGCAACCCCGCGGCAACCCCCGCCCCGCTCGGGCGATACGGCTGGTTAATATGCCCTTCGGTGACATCGCCATCGCGCGCCCCCGCCAGCCTTCGCGCCACCACCGCCGCAGGCAGAGACGCCCCCTCGTCGGCATTGAGCGAATACCCCGCGACGCGGAACCCAAGCCCCTCAATGAACGGAATTGCCTCCGGGCTATAAATCCCCGCCGCCCCGCGATACCAGCGCGGCCGCGTCCCGGTCGCCTGCGTAATCGCCGCCGCCCCGTCCAACACCTCGGCGCGGATCGCCTCCAGCGTCCCGGCGGGCGCAATCCCATAGAGCGGCGTATCGCCCAGCACAGGGGGCAGATGCCGCGCGCCGTGGTTTTGAATCGCAAAAATATCTGGCCGCGCCTTAAGATACGCCAACCCCTCGGGGTTCCATCGCATCCAGATCGCGGTCACAAAGATCGTCGCCGGAATTTCGCACGCAACCAGCGTCTCGGCTACCCGCTGGTCAAAGCGCCCGGGGCAGGCATCGAGCGTAACCGCAACCCCGCACGCCCCGCCACTCAGCCGCAAGGACGGCTCGACCAACCCGGCCTTGCGCGCCGCCCCACGCGCCCCGCGCCAGAGCGGCAGCGTGAGCGCTCCGCCGCAAAACATCCGCCGTGAGAGCGGCTCACAGTACCCGCACATCCAAACCCCCGAGCTTCATTTCCCGCCACCCCTGCGCCTGCCCGAAACCCCACGCAAGAGCCGTCCTTCGTCGCCCCGCTCTTGCCTTCCACCCGGCTCCCGGCCAGAACCACACAGCATGGACCGCCACCCGTATCTCACCCGCATCGACCGATATATTTTCGGTCAGCTGCTGATCGCCCTGGTGCTCGTCACCACCGGGCTGGTAGCGCTCATCTGGCTCACGCAATCGCTGCGTTTCATCCCGATTATCGTGAACCACGGCCTGTCGCCCTTTGTTTTCGTCCGGCTAACCTTCCTCCTGGTGCCCAGCTTCGTCGCGACCATCCTGCCGATCACCAGCTTCATCGTGGCGCTCTTTGTTTACGTGCGCCTGGCGGGGGACCGCGAGATCACCGTGATGCGCGCCGCGGGCATGTCGGATTACGCTCTGGCCCGCCCGGCCCTGAGGCTGGCCACCCTCACGATGCTCCTATGTTATGTGCTGAACCTCGCGATCGTCCCCAGCGCCCTGACTTCCTTTCGCAATTACGAGTTTGAAATCCGTAACCAGATCGCCGCCTTCCTGCTCGAACCCGGTGTTTTCACGCCCGTCACGGCGGGCGTCACCGTCTACGTGCAGTCGCGCGGCGCCGATGATGAACTGGGCGGCATCCTGATCGAGGATAACCGCAACCCCGCCGCCCCCGCGACAATCCTGGCGCGTTCCGGCAAGCTCATGATCGGCGCCAACGGCCCGGTGGTCCTGTTGCAGGACGGCTCGCGCGAACAGCTCGACGCCAAAACTGGCGAGTTGGACATCCTGACCTTCTCGCGCAACACGCTCTCGCTCGCCCAGGCCAGCAAATCCGGCGCGCCTGAACTGACCGATTCATCCGAAGCCCCGCTCTCCGAGCTCTTTCATCCCCGAGCGACCCTCTCCGGCGCGGATGCCGGCAAATGGATCGTCGAAGCACATCGCCGCCTGACCACACCCCTGACTGCGCTGAGCTATACCCTGATCGCCCTCTTCGCGACGCTCCGCGGCATGTTCCGCAGACACGGCGGGTTGCTGCGCCCGATCGGGGCGGTCGTCGCAGTAACCCTTCTGGTCGCCCTCAGCCTGGGCGTGAACAATCTCGCGGTACGCCACCTCGCGCTGGTCCCGCTGATCTGGATCATGGCACTCGCCCCAGGCCTGTTTGTCGGCCTGCTCCTATTCACCCCGCTCGGTGAACGGTCATGAACATTCCTTTCACCCTTTCGTTCTATTTCGGACGCGTTTTCGGTTTTGCCGTCCTGATCATGCTGGCAGCCCTGGCGGCGCTGGTCTCGCTGTTTGATTTTCTTGAACTGCTGCGCGAATCCGCCAATACCGCCCAAACCAGCTTCGGCACCGTCCTCGAGATCGAATTTCTCCGCCTGCCCTGGACCTTGCTGCAAATCCTGCCCTTTGCCGTGCTGCTCGGCGGCATTATCGCCTTCTGGCGGCTGGCACGCTCCTCGGAGCTGGTCGTGGCGCGCGCAGCTGGCGTCTCCGCTTGGCAGTTTCTGGCCCTTCCCGTCCTTCTGGCAACCCTGCTCGGCACGCTCGGCACTGGTGCCTTAAGCCCGCTCTCCGCCGTCATGTTCGGCCAAGCCGAGACCCTCTATAACGCCCACATCGCCCCCGGCGGCGGCCCGCTTTCGCTCAACGGCGGCCAGCTCTGGGTACGCCAGACCGATCCCGGCCTAACCCAGGGCGGTGTCGCCGTCCTCCACGCGAGCGATGTGCATCTGCGCAACAACCATCTGCAAGCCGACCATGTCACCATCCTGCGCCTCAACACCCAGACCATGCTGCTGCAACGCATCGAGGCGGCCCAGGCAACCCTGAATACCGGCGCTTGGGATCTCTCCCAGGTCCGCATCCTGCAACCCGGCGCCGCCACCCAGCACGCGGATGAGCTGCTCTTCCCGACCGACCTGACCGTCCACCGCGTCCAGGAGAGCTTCGCCTCGCCCAACTCGCTCTCCTTTTGGGCGCTGCCTGGCTTCATCCAGCTTCTCAAGCGTTCAGGCTTCTCAACCACCCAGCACGAACTTGCCTTCCAGGCCCTGGCGGCGCTGCCCTTGCTGTGCGCGACGATGGCGCTGGTAGCGGCGGGGTTTTCCATGCACCCCTCGAGGCGCGGGGGCGCCACGCGCATGCTGGTTTTTGGAGTCGCTTGCGGTTTTGCCTTGTTCATGGTCTCCGAGGTCGCGAACCAGTTCGGCACCTCGGGCGCGATCCCGGTTATCCTGGCGGCCTGGGCGCCCGCTGTCGCCGGATTGTTTTTGGCGCTTGCGTTGTTGCTACATCTGGAAGATGGCTGAGCCATGAATCGATCCGGCAAACTCCTCCTGGCCCTGACCGCGAGCACCAGCCTCGCCACGCTCGCTTACGGGCAGACGCCAAGCGTCCCCGGCCCGCCCCCCGCCACCGCAACCCCCTCCACATCGCCGATCAACTTCACCGCGGATCAGGTGACGTATGACAAAACCGGGAACATTGTCACCGCGAGTGGCCATGTCCGCGCCCTGCAAGACGGCCAGACCCTCTACGCCGACAAAATCATCCTGAACCGTAACACCAACACTGCGACCGCCATCGGTCACGTCGCCCTGGTCCAACCCGGTGGCGACACGGTCTTCGCCCAGCATGCGATCTTAAGCCACGGCATGAAGGACGCGGTGATGCAGGGCGTCGCCGCCCGCCTCGCGCAGAATGCCCGGCTGATCGCCAACGGCGCGGAACGCTACAACGGCAAGATCGACGCGCTGGCAAAGGTCGTCTATTCCGCCTGCAACCTGTGCAAAACAAACCCGCACGCGGCGCCAACCTGGCAGATCCGCGCCCGCTCGGCGACCCGCGACCTCGAACACAAAATGATCGAGTTCCGAGACGCCTCGATGGAATTCTACGGCATCCCGGTCTTCTACACGCCCTATCTCAGCGAACCCGCCCCCTCGGTAAAGCGCCAAAGCGGCCTGCTGATCCCCTCCATCGGCACGACCTCGAAACTCGGCCCCTTCGTGACCGTCCCCTATTACTTCGTCCTCGGTCCGTCCTCGGACATCACCCTGACCCCGATCCTCGCCACCAAGCAAGGCCCTGCCGCGCGCGCCGAGTACCGCCGTGCCTTCAACGACGGCACGCTGAACATCAACCTCTCCGGCGGCCAGGATCACGGCCATTTCGGCAACTCAGTCTTTGCCAACGGCACCTTCGATCTCAACCAGAACTGGCGCGCAGGGTTTTCCTATAACCACGCCTCCAACCCATCCTACCTGAACGATTTCAACGTCCTGCCAAACGCCTCCTTTCTGACCAGTACACTCTATGTGGAAGGCTTCTCCTCGGGCGCCTACGCCCGGCTGGACGCCCAGAGCTTCCAGGGTCTAGTCGCCAGCGTAAGCCAGTCTAAACTACCGATCGTCACGCCGCACGGCCAGTACGCCTTCCTCTCCAGCCAGGACGCCTGGGGGGGCCAGTTCAGCCTGAACGCGGATTTCTTCAACGTCCTGCGCAACATCGGCACCAACACACAGCGCCTCGCCGTCCTTCCGGGCTACTCCGTCCCCTTCATGCTGCCATACGGCGTCCTCGGCAGGGCCCGCTTCGAACTGATCACCGCCGCCTACACCGCCGCCCACCTGGACCTCCAGCCCAATTATAGCGGCATCGAGAGCGCGGGTACCGCGCGCGCCGAGCCCTACGGCGCGGTCTATCTGCATTGGCCCGTAATCCGCCGAACCGCCCATCTGGGCAGCCAGCTCATCGAACCCGAGGTACAACTTGTCACCGCGCCCAACATCGGCACCAGCCAGAATATACGCATCCCCAACGAGGACAGCCTCGACCTCGAATTTTCCGACGCCAACCTGTTCAGCCTGAACCGCTACCCCGGCATCGACCGCCTGGAAGGCGGCACCCGCGTGGATTACGCTCTGCACGCCGCCTGGTATCTGCCCAAGGGCGCGCTGCTGGACGGCATGATCGGCCAGTCCTACCGCCTGCACAAGGACAACAACTACCTGCCCGCCTCGGGCCTGACAGACAACGTCTCGGACATCGTCAGCCGGATCACCCTGTTCCCGGCTCCCTATCTCAACCTCACCTACCGCACCCGCCTCAGCCACAAGGATCTCGGCGCGCGCATGATCGATGCGACCGCCACCCTCGGCACGCCCCTGCTGAACTTCACCGGCGGCTATCTCTATTCCAATACCGACCCCTACGTGCTGTACGATACTCAGAGCACCCCTTCGGTCACCACGAACCCGCCCCCCGGCTATTTTACCCCGCGCCACGAATTCACCCTGAGCGCCGCGACCAGCTATGGCCACTGGACCTTCGGCGCCGGGACGCAACGCAACCTTCGCACCGGCAAATTCGATCAAGCCCGTTTCAATGCCGGCTGGCAGAATGATTGTTTTGGCGCCAACCTGATCTACGAGCAGCGCTTCACCTCCTTCAACCTGGATACCGGCAGCACCGCCGTACTCCTCCAGTTTACTTTTAAAACCCTCGGCAATGTCGGATTCAACGCCCTATGAAGCAGATTTTTTGTATCGCCCTCGCACTGGCCTCGTTTGAACTCGCTCCGGCCTGGGCTCACCCCACCCCCGCAGCGGCGCCAGACAGCACCAGCATCGCCGCCATTGTGAACGGTGAGGTGATCACCAACCAGGACGTGATCAACCGCGCCCGCCTGGTCGCCGCCTCAACCGGGATGGCACCCTCGCCCGAGGTCCTCGCCCGTCTGGAACCGCAGGTCACGACCGTGCTGATAGATCAGACTCTGCAACAGCAGGAAATCAACCACCTCAACGTCGCCGTGCCCGAAGCGGACATCGTGGGCGCGGTCAGCCATATCGAGCAGAACAACAACATGGCCGCCGGCGCCCTGCGCGCCCATCTCGCGGCCGACGGCGTCCCCTTCTCAACCCTGGTCGCCCAGCTGCGCACCCAACTCGGCTGGCAAGCCGTTCTGCACAAGGTCCTCGGCGCCGGGCTGCAACCGACCCCGGGCGACATGAACGCCGAAAAAGCCGCGCTGAAGGCTGAGATCGGCAGCACGCAATACCACCTGGGCGAGATTTTCATCCCCGTAACCGACCCGGCGAACGACGCCCCTGCGCGGAGCTTCGCCAACACCGTGATCTCCCAGCTGCGCACCGGCGCGCCCTTCCCGATCATCGCCGCCCAGTTCAGCCAGGCGAAAACCGCCCTTTCCGGCGGCGATCTCGGCTTCGTGCAGCTCAGCCAGCTCGACCCCGCGGTCGCCTCGGTAGTCACCTCGATGCCCGTGGGCGCGATCAGCAACCCGATCCGCGTCCCCGGCGGCTATGACATCATCCAGTTGCAGGCGACACATCAGATCGGCAACACACCGCAAACCATCCTGACCATCTCCCAGGCATTCGCGCCCTTCCCGATCCCAATCACCAACGGCGTGGTCGGCCCGGCCCAGGCCGCCGTGATCAACAAGCTGATACAAACCACAAAATCCGCCCGCTCCTGTGCCGACATCGCCGCCGACAACACCGCCTTGGGCAATATCCATCCCGCCAACCCCGGCCCGGTCAACCTCGCGACCGTCACCCCCCCGGCCTTCCAGTCGCTCCTCGCCGCGCTGACGCCAGGCCAGCTCAGCAAACCCCTAGTGGAACAAAGCGGCGTGAGCGTGATCATGCTCTGCGCGCGGCAGAACGAGGCCGCGAGCCTGCCCTCGGACGATCAGATCGCCAATATCATCATCGATCGCCGGGTAGAGCTCGAATCGAATCAGCTGCTCGGCATCCTGCGCCACCGCGCCGTGATCACGCAGAACTGACACAACCCCGCCGCCACCCCACGGCGGCGGGCCGATCTCCATGTTGAACGCACTCACCACCGGCTTCACCCTGAGCCTGACCCTGATCCTGGCCATCGGCGCACAAAACGCCTTTGTCTTGCGCCAAGGCATGCGCGTTGAGCATGTTTTCCTGGTCTGCCTGACCTGCGCCCTATCGGATGCCGTATTGATCAGCCTCGGCGTCACCGGCTTTGGCGTACTCACCGCGCGTTACCCCTGGGTCGCGCCGCTGATGCGCTACGCCGGCTGTGCCTTCCTGCTCTGGTACGGCGCCAAAAGCTTCCACGCCGCCTTGCGCTCAAACGCCGCCCTGCTGCCGCAAGACGCTCCTCCCGCCCCGGCGGCCAAAATCCTGCTGACCACCCTGGCCCTGACCTGGCTCAACCCGCATGTCTATCTCGACACATTGCTGCTGATCGGCTCGCTCTCGACCCCCTTTAAAGGCGAGCGCCTGTCCTTTGCCTTGGGCGCGATCTCGGCCTCTTTCCTGTTCTTCTTCGCCCTGGGCTACGGCGCGCGCCTGCTGCGCCCCTTCTTCGCCAAACCGGCGTCGTGGCGCATCCTGGAAGCCCTGATCGGCCTGACCATGTGGACCATCGCGGGCCGCCTACTCGCCCTCTAATTCCTGGCGCACGGCGTCGGCACGGTGGTCTAGAGGCACATGCCCCACCCCGTCCTGACACCCGAGCAACAAGCCGAACTCGCAGCCTTACGCGCGGAGCTTCTCAAAGCCGCGTCCCGAGCGGTGGCGGCGTTGCACGCCCTCGGTCCGGACCACCTCCTGGAAGGCGAACCGCTGACCCACTTCGAGGAAGCCGATCACGAGATCAGCCAGCTCAAACAGCGTATCCAAGCACTGACCGGCGAAGCATAGCCCGGCCCGACCCGCCTTAACTCGCCTCTTCCAGCGCCGTCGACGCCTCAAGCCATTCATGCTCCGCTGCGACCACCTCTCGCTTAATCGCCGCGATCCGCTGGTTGATATACGCGAGATCCTTCACCTTCGCTTGGGTATACATCTCCGGCCCGGCCAGCTTCTTCTCCAAAAACGCCTGCTCCGCGTTGAGCTTGGTCATCTTTGTCTCAGCCTCTTTGACCGCCAGGCGCAACGGGGCCAACCGGTTGCGCGCCTCGGCCTTTTCCTGCTTGCTGACCTTGCGTGAATTCTCCCGCGTCCCGCCGCCGCTACTGGCGCTGCCCCCGCCATCGGTGACACTCGCGGCATAAGACGCCAGATCCCCTTCGAGCTGCGCGACCTTCCCCCCCGCCACCAGCAACAGCCGGTCCGCGACCAGATCCACCAGATACGGATCATGCGAGATCAGCAGCACCGCGCCCTCGAACTCCGCCAGCGCCTTGACCAACGCATCGCGCGCATCAATATCGAGATGGTTCGTCGGCTCATCGAGGATCAACAAATGCGGCGCATCGCGCGTTGCCAACGCCAGCAACAACCTGGCCCGCTCGCCGCCCGACATCGCCAAAACCTTGGTGTTGACCCGGTCCGCATCAAGCCCGAACCGCGCCGCCTGGGCGCGCACCTGTGGCGGCGTCGCCTTGGGCAACGCCCGCTCCAAATGCTGATAAGGCGTCTCATCGCCGACAAGATCTTCCTCCTGGTGCTGGGCAAAATACCCCACACGCAACGCCCGGCTGCGGAACTGCCGCCCCTTTAGCGGCTCCAGCCTCCCGGCCAGCAGTTTCGCCAGCGTGGACTTGCCGTTGCCATTGGTGCCCAGCAGCGCAATCCGGTCTTCCTTGTCGATCCGCAGCGAAACCCCGCTCAAAATCGCCTTGCCATCGTAGCCGATATCGACGGCATCGAGGCTGAGCATCGGCGGCGCGAGTTCCTCGGGCGATGGAAACGAGAACCGCGTCACCCTGTCCTCGACGACGGACTCGATCTGCGGCATCCGTTCGAGCGCCTTGATCCGGCTCTGCGCCTGCTTGGCCTTGGCGGCTGACGCGCGGAAGCGGTCCACGAATTTCTGCATATGCGCCCGCTGCTCCGCCGCCCGCTCCGCGGCCCGCCCCTGCTGGAGCGCCTTCTCGGTCTTGATCCGCACAAACTCGGCGAACCCTCCGGGGGTCAGCGTCAGCTTGCCGTTATCAAGATGCGCGATCGCATCCACCGCCCGGTCGAGCAACTGCCGGTCATGGCTGACAAGCAACAGCGCCCCCTGGAATTTTTGCAAATACTGCTCCAACCAGAGCGTCGCTTCGAGATCCAAATGGTTCGTCGGCTCATCGAGTAACAACAGATCCGGCGCGGAAAACAACACCGCAGCCAGCGCTACGCGCATCCGCCACCCGCCCGAGAAGCTGCTCATCTCGCGCCCCTGCCACTCGGTGGAGAACCCCAGCCCCGAGAGGATCGCCGCCGCGCGCGACGGCGCCGCCTCCGCGCCAATCGTCACCAAACGGTCATGCACCTCGGCCAGGCGCTCATGCGCGGTCGTCTCGTTCTCCGCCTCGGCGAGCAACGCCGTGCGCTCAACATCCGCCTGCAACACAACTTCGAGCGGCGTCGTGCTACCGCTCGGCGTCTCCTGAGCGACATATCCCAGCCTCACCCGCTGCCCGAGCTTGATGCTCCCGCCATCGACATGCAGTTGCCGCGCGATCAGCTTAAGCAGCGTGGACTTACCCGCGCCATTGCGCCCGATCAGCCCGATCCGCCGTCCCTCATCGACCATCATATTGGCGCGCTCCAACAAAGCGCGTCCGCCGATGCTGTAGGAAACATTCTCTAGGTTCAAAACACTCATGCGCCATCCTCTACAGCGCGACCCAGGGCTTGCCCACCCCGCCAAGCCCAGCTATTGCCCCGCCACAATCACACACAAGGTAGAAACCTCATGGCCATCGAACGCACCCTCTCGATCATCAAACCCGACGCGACCCGCCGCAACCTGACCGGCAAGATCAACGACAAGTTTGAAGAAGCCGGCCTGTCGATCATCGCGACCCGCCGCCTGCACCTGACCAAGGCCCAGGCCGAATCCTTCTACGCCGTCCATTCGCACCGCCCCTTCTTCGGCGATCTGGTGAGCTTCATGATCTCCGGCCCGGTCGTGGCCCAAGTCCTCCAGGGCGAGAACGCAATCCAGCAGAACCGCGACATCATGGGCGCCACCGACCCGAAGAAGGCCGACCAGGGCACCATCCGCGCCGATTTCGCTGAATCGATCGAAGCCAACTCCGTGCACGGTTCGGACAGCCCGGAAGCCGCCGCTCAGGAAATCAGCTTCTTCTTCGCCGGCATCGACATCGTCGGTTAAAGAATATGGAGAGGAGCCCGCCTCCTCTCCCCCGCGTCATGCCCGGCGAAAGCCGGGCACATCTTTTTAAAGCGCAAAAATTTCGACATTTTTAGCGTGCCCTGGTATTCCCAGGCCCCGCCCCCTATGTTCCCTTGGTATGTCCAGCAGCGGAACCCCGATGAAAAACCCCCTCTCCCACGTCGCCCTCTCGATGCTCGACCTCGTGGCCGTGCGTGAAGGTAGTACCGTGTCGGAAGCCCTGAAAACCGCGCTCAGCACCGCCCAACACGCCGAAGCTCTTGGTTTCACCCGCTATTGGGTGGCCGAACACCACAACATGCCCGGCATCGCCAGCTCCGCCACCGCCGTCCTGGTCGGCTATCTTGCGGGCGGCACATCGCAGATCCGCATCGGCTCCGGCGGCGTCATGCTGCCCAACCACGCCCCGCTAATGGTCGCGGAAGCCTTCGGCACCCTGGCCGAACTCTACCCCGGACGCATCGACCTAGGCCTTGGCCGCGCCCCCGGCACCGACCGCATGACCCTGCAAGCCCTCCGCCGCGACCGCGTTGAGCGCGAGGACGATTTCCCCCGCGACGTCGCCGAGATCCAGTCCCTCCTGGCCGATCCCGCCCCCGGCCAACGCCTGATCGCGATGCCCGGCGCTGGCACCCATGTCCCCGTCTGGCTCCTCGGCTCCAGCCTCTTCTCCGCCCGCCTCGCCGCCCAGCGCGGCCTGCCCTACGCCTTCGCCTCGCATTTCGCGCCGCGCATGCTGCTCCAGGCCCTCGCCCTCTACCGCGCCGAGTTCCGCCCCTCGTCAGTCCTCGCCAAACCCTACGCCATGATCGGCGTCCCGGTGATCGCCGCCCCGACGGATGACGAGGCCGAATACCTCGCCAGCAGCACCTATCAGCGCGTGTACGGCATTCTGACTGGCAACCGCCGCCTCCTTCAGCCCCCGGTGGAAAATTTCATGTCCAGCCTGCACCCGCAGGAACGCGCCGCGATCGACGACTTCCTCGCCGCCGCCGTGATCGGCAGTCCCACCCACGTCCACGCCGGCCTGACCGCCCTGGCCGAAGCCACGGGAGCGGACGAGTTGATCCTTGTGAGCGACATTTTCGATCCCGCCCTGCGCCTACGCTCGCTCGACCTCACCACCGCCGCCTGGCGCGAAAGCGCCCTTGCCGCCTGACCTTTCGATATTTTTTTGCAACAATCATCCGTTGTACGCATCTCGCGGCACGAGACTAGTTTTAACAACTTAATGTTATAAGCCTGAAATCACCCCAATGCTTCACGTAAAGCATTGGGGTGCGCGCGTCTATTTCTGGCGCTTTTCCTTATGCACCTGCCGCGCCCGGCCAATCGCCAGCGCCCCCGGCGCAACATCCTCGGTCAACGTCGAACCCGCCGCGATCAACGCGCCATCGCCAATACTGATCGGCGCCACCAGTGAGGAATTGGACCCGACAAACACGCCCGCACCAATCTTGGTCTCATGCTTGGCCTTGCCGTCATAATTACAGGTAATCGTACCCGCGCCGATATTCGTGCCCGGACCGATCTGCGCATCGCCAATATAGCTCAGGTGATTCGCCTTCGTACCCGCCCCCAGGCTGGCCGCCTTCACCTCGACAAAATTGCCGACATGCGCCCCAGCCCCAATCTCCGCCCCCGGACGCAACCGCGCATAAGGGCCGATCACCGCGCCAGCATGAACAACGCAGCCTTCAAGATGTGAAAACGCACGAATCTCCGCTCCCGAAAAAACCCTGACCCCATCGCCAAAAACAACATACGGCCCAACCGAAACATCCGGCCCCAATTCCGTATCCGCCGAGAAAAACACCGTATCGGGGGCGATCATCGAAACTCCGTCCTCCATCGCCCGGGCGCGGCAGCGGTCCTGATACGCCGCCTCCGCCAGCGCCAACTCGGCACGGGAGTTCACCCCCATACACTCAGCAAACGGCGCTTCCAAAACCGCCACCTGCACCCCCTCGTCCCGCGCAATGCCAACAATATCGGTGAGATAAAACTCCCCCTTGGCATTCTCGGCCCTTACCTGCCCCAGCCAGTCACGCATATCCTCGCCCAACGCCGCCAAACCTCCAGCATTGCACAGGGCAATTTCGCGCTCCTCGGGCGTCGCGTCGGCAAACTCGACAATGCGCGAAACATACCCGCCCTCCATCACCAACCGGCCATATTTGCCAGGCTCGGGCGGGCGCATCGCCAGCAACACCAACCCGACATCGCCCTGCGCCATCCGCGCCAGCAGCGCACGCATTATCTCCTGCGAGACCAGCGGATTATCGGCATAAAATACCGCCACCGCCCCCTCGCCAAATGTCTGCGCCGCCTGCAACGCGGCATGCGCCGTACCCAGCCGTTCGCGCTGCACCACGACCTCATGCGGTGCCGCCAACGCCGCCAGCGCCTCCATATCTGGCCCGACGACCACAACAACCCGGTCGAACACCGCCTCCGCCGCAAGGATCAGATGCCGCAGCATCGCCCTCCCGCCAATTTTATGCGCCGCTTTCGGCAACGCGGATTTCATCCGTGTCCCCAGCCCGGCGGCGATAATAACAGCGGTGCTCTGCATCATTCCTACTCCGCGAAAGCGGCGGGTTTGAGAATCGAATTTTCCTGGGAGACAAAAGCGCCCAGCGCATTGGCCTTGACCATGAAGGCTTTCCACGCCGGATCCTGCACCATCGCGCTCCGCCTCGCCTCACGATCGCCCTGGTTCTCATAGCCCCAGAGATGCACGATCTGGTGCAGCTTGCCCTCGATGCTCGTGTACCAGCCAAGGCATTTCCCGAGATACTGCTTTTGCAGCGGCCACGCCTCGGCCTCATACAGCGCCACCCAATCGGCCATACGACCCGGATGGCAGGTATAAATGCGCATATCGACAATCATCTTAAAACTCCTATGGCTTATGCTTGCTTGAGATCAATCAGGCTCTTACGAATCTTACGGCTGCGGTTGATCTTATCCTCGATATACTCGGTATCGCCCCAGCGCACGGCCCGCGCCATCGCCTGGGCATCCTCCGAGAAACGCGAGAACATCTCCAGCAACGCTTCCTTATTGTTCAGAAAAATATCCCGCCACATAACCGGGTCGGAGGCCGCGATACGGGTAAAATCGCGAAACCCCGAAGCCGCGAAGCGCAACACTTCCTGCTTGGTCTCATCGGCGAGATCATCCGCCGTGCCGCAAATGGTAAACGCGATCAGATGCGGCAAATGGCTGACAATGGCGGTCACGCGGTCATGATGCGCCGCATCCATCCGCGCCGTCTCGGCACCCAGAATATGCCACATCGTCTCGATCTTCTTTACCGCCGCTTCGTTCGTTCCTTCGGGCGGCGTCAGCAGCGTCCAGCGCCCCTTGAACAAATCCGCCAACCCGGCATCCGGCCCGGAAAACTCCGTCCCCGCAATCGGATGCGCGGGCACAAATGCCACATCCTGGGGTACCAGCGGCGCAACATCGCGCAACACGGATTGCTTGGTGGAGCCAACATCCGAGAGCACCGCGCCGGACATTAGATGCGGCGCAATCGCCTGCGCCAGCGCCGCATACGTGCCCACCGGCGTACATAAAATCACCCCATCCGCGCCCGCAACCGCTTTCGCCGCGTCGGCCTCGTAGACATCGCCTAGCCCCAATTCTTCTGCCCGGCGCAACGCATCCAAACTGGCATCGCAGATCACAAGCTTCTCCGCGATTCCGCCATACGTCCTGGCGCCGCGGGCAATAGAACCGCCGATCAGCCCAATACCGATAATCACCAGCCGCTGAAAAACAACTTCACGCATGGACAAACGCATTCAGCCCTTCGGCCACAAGGTCACATTCCTCATCGGTGCCGATGGTAACGCGCAAACATTGCGGCAACCCGTAGGACTTCACATTCCGCACGATAATCCCGCGCTGACGCAAAAACATATCCGCCGCGACCGCGCGCTCCGCCGAGCCAAAATCCACCAGCACAAAATTCGCCGCCGAAGGATGCACCTTCAAGCCCACCTGGGTCAGCCGCTCAGTCAGCGCGCGCCGCGCCCGCGTATTGTGCGCGCGTCCGCTCTCCAGCCAGCCCGGCTCCACCAGCGCCGCAATCCCCGCCGCCGAGGCAAAGCCGCTGACGTTAAAGGGCATCCGCATCCGGTTCAGCACATCGACAATCGAAGCCGGCGCATAAGCCCAGCCCAGCCGCGCCCCGCCCATACCGAAAATCTTGGAGAACGTGCGCGTCATCACAACATTCTCCCCCGCATCGACCAGCGCAACGCCAGGATCGAAATCCGCCGCCTCGACATATTCAGCATACGCCGCGTCGATGACCAGCAACACATCCTCAGGCAACCCAGCGCGCAGCCGCACCATCTCGGATTGCGGCAACAACGTCCCGGTCGGGTTATTCGGATTGGCGATAAACACCATCTTGGTCGCCGGATTAACCAGCTCCAGCAGCGCGTCCACGTCTGCGGTCAGATCCTTCTCCGCTGCCTTGCGCACGGTGCAGCCCGCAAGCTTGCCCGCAATCTCGTAGATCGAGAAGCCATGCGCGCTCATGATCAGCTCGCTCCCCGGCCCGCCGTAAGCCTGAATTAACAACCCCAGCAGATCATCAGAGCCATTGCCACAAACAATCCGCGCCGGATCGAGCCCAAACGTCGCCCCCAGCGCCGCGCGCAGCTTCGTTGCCCCCCCATCGGGGTAGCGGTGCATCTTCGACCCCGCCTGCGCCAACGCCGCCACCGCGCCAGGCGGCGGGCCGAACGCCCCCTCGTTGGAGGAGAGCTTGATCACCCGCGCCACGCCCGGCAGCACCGATTCGCCACCGACATAGGATTCCACCGAAAATACTTCCGGCCTGGGTTGCGGCCTGCTCATGAACCCTCGCTCAACGGCACGGCATACCCGCCGATCACCACCGGCGCCGCGTCCAGCCCGGCAATCGCCGCCAACCGGGCGTCATCATCGGCGACCAACCCCTCGACCTCGACCAACGCGCGAAACCGCGTATCCCCAGGCACCCGCCTGACCCACATGGCAAGCGTCGCAAATCCGGCCTCCTTCAGCACCTGCGTCACCCGCGTGCGCGACGTCTCTGCGCCAACCTCGAGCGAGATCAACCCCCGGTCCCAGCCGCTAGGATCAGGCGGCACCGCGGCCACGACATACGCATCGCCCAGCGGCGCGCCCTCGAACCGCTTGGGCCAGAACGGCAACCGCGCGATCACATACAGCCGGTGCGCACCCGCCGCCGTCAGCATCGACCACCAGCCGCCTTGCGGATCATCGCCCTCGCTGGGCGGCGGCAATACGGCCAGCTGCGCCGAATCGCGGTTTAAATCCGCCAAGGTCTGTACCGGATTGGCGTGGCGGCGGACCGGCGTATACGGGCCAAAATGCTCACGCGCCAAGGCGAGGCGCTCATTTCCCCCCTCCCCATCGCACACGGCGACAATCTGCCCGCCCTCGATGATCAGCGCCGCGCCGAACAGCTCGCGCCAAAACCGGACAATCGCCTGAGGCGGCAGCGCGCCGGCATGGCGGGCAAGCAGGCGCCGCAGGATGATCGCCTCGCGCCCGGGACGGATCTTCGTCCCCTGCTTGCCCCCGTCGCGCGCGACGTTTTCCACGACGGCGGCGCGGTGCATCAACAGATCGTGGATCTGGTCATCGATCGCGTCCAACTGGGCGCGCAACTGGCTAAGCTTGTCGCTTTGGGGGAGAGGTGCGTTCATTGCCCGAACTGATACCCCAATTGCGCCAGCGTCGCCAAGCGCGAAGGGATTGCACCGCCTCCCGGCGCAGCGCATATCCGGCAGAATCATGGACCAAAGCCCGCCCCTGCCCGAGACCCCGCACCAGAGTGTGACCTTCCCTGAAGGCCTGACGCTCGATTGCGGCCGCCATCTGAAATCTCTGACCATCGCCTACCGCACCTACGGTTCGCTGAACTCGGCGCGCAGCAACGCTATCTTGATCTGCCACGCCCTCACCGGGGACCAATACGTCGCCGAGCCGAACCCCGAGACCGGTAAGCCCGGCTGGTGGAACATGCTGGTTGGCCCTGGAAAACCAGTCGATACGGACAAATACTTCGTCATCTGTACGAACGTCCTGGGCGGCTGCATGGGCACGAGCGGGCCGCGTAGCCCGCATGAGGAAGACCCCGAGCGCCCCTGGGGCACCGATTTCCCCCCCGTCACCATCAACGACATGGTCCGGGCGCAAAAGATGTTTATCGACCATCTCGGCATCACCCGCCTCTTCGCCGTCGTCGGCGGCTCGATGGGCGGGATGCAGGTGCTCAGCTGGGCCGCCTTGTACCCGGCCCAGGTCTTCGCCGCCGTCCCGGTCGCTGCCGCCGCCTACCACTCGGCGCAGAACATCGCCTTCCACGAAATCGGCCGCCAGGCCATCGCCGCGGACCCGTTCTTCCACGGCGGACGCTACTGGTCCGAGGGCGTGCGCCCGGAGCGCGGCCTCGCCGTCGCGCGCATGACCGCGCATATCACCTATGTTTCGGAAGAAGCCCTCACCCGCAAATTCGGCCGCAAACTCCAGGCCGCCTCGGAACTCTCCGCCTTGAACGACCGTTTTGAGGTCGAGAGCTACCTGCAATACCAGGGCTCCAGCTTCGTGCGCCGGTTCGACGCCAATTCCTACCTCACCATCACCCGCGCAATGGACCTCTTCGACCTCGCCGCCGAACATGGCGGCCTGCTCGCAGACGCCTTCAAGGGTAGCAAAACCCGCTTCCTCCTGGTCTCCTTCAGCTCGGACTGGCTCTTCCCCACCGCACAGTCGCGCAGCATCGCGCGCGCACTCAACCATGTCGCGGCCAACGTCTCCTTCGTTGAAATCAAATCCGACAAGGGCCATGATGCCTTCTTGCTCGATGAGCCGGATTTCCACCGCACTTTGCGCGGCTTCCTCTTGGGCTGCGCCGAACATGCAGGGCTGACATGAGCCATTCAAAAAAGATGCGCGTCGATCTGACGCTGATCGCGGGCATGATCGCGCCGAATTCGCGCGTCCTCGACATCGGCTGTTCCGACGGCACACTGATCGACCATCTCTACCGCGCCAAGCAATGCGACGCGCGCGGCCTCGAAATCGAGATGGAAACCGTGACCCAGGCGGTGACGCACGGCCTGCCGGTGATGCAGGGCGACGCCGATACCGACCTCGTGACCTACCCCGACGGCGCGTTCGACTACGTGATTCTCTCCCGCACGCTGCAAGCGGTGGAGAAGCCCCGCGAAGTGCTGCGCCAGATGCTGCGCATCAGCACGCACGCCATCGTCAGCTTTCCGAATTTCGGACATTGGACGCTGCGCTTGCAACTTCTCTTCACCGGGCGGATGCCGATGACGCAGGCCTGGGGCCGGATGTGGTACGAGACGCCCAACATCCACCCCTGCACCATCCGCGATTTTTTCGCCCTGTGCGAACAGGACGGCTATATCGTGGAAGAATGGCTCGCCGCCGACGAGGAAGGTGCCCGCGCCCCCTGGCGGCGCTGGCCCGCGCTCGCCAATCTCTTTGGCGAGCAGGGGCTATTTCTCCTACGCAAGGCCTGATGCGCGCAAACGCCTCACGCGGGCGCGGTGTCCCCGCGCCATTGCAGGCTGCCCGTCTTGTGGCAGTCGGGACAGGTGGGGGTCCATTCGGCCTGCGCGCCGTGGCAAGCGGTACAGACCCAGCCGGGACGCGGCCGCGCCGGGGCGGGATGGCCCTCTAGCGTGGCCAGAATCGCCTGGGCGCGGCCATCGGCGGCACCCGCGGCGAGAGCGGCCTCGGCGTGGCGGCGGGCCTCGCCGGTGAGCCTCGCCTCCAGCGCCGTCTGCGCCAGGATCAGCTCGGATTCAACATGTCCGGGGTTCTGCGCGCCCAGCTCGGCGGCAGCCTGGGCGCGGGCGATCGGGGTCTCGGCGGCGGCGAGATACGCCTGGGCGAGCAGCGGGTTCGGTGCCGCCCTCCAGCCCGCGAGCAGCGCCTTTTGTCCGGCGCGCAGCTTGCCCAGATCGTGCAGCGCCTTGGCCAGCGCCAGTATCGCGGGGGCGAGCGTCGGGTCGGCCTTCACTGCCTGTTTGGCATGGGCAAGGGCCTGCTGCGGATTGTCCGCCCGCTGCGCCGCCGCCGTGGCCAGCGCCGCAACCTCGGCGGGGGCGCGCGTCAGCCCCAGTGCGGCGGCAAATTTACCCTCCCGGACCGCCAGCTCGAAGCGCTTGGCCTTGAGCCACGGGCTGCCCGGGTAGGCGGCCTCGGCTGCCAGCGCATGGGCCTGCGCCGCGTCATGGTCGCCCATGGCGAAACTATGCCGCAACAGCCCATGGTGGCCGAGAAACCCCATCTGTGGATGCGCGCTGAGCAGCTTGAACGCCGCCTGCGTCTGTGCTTCGTCGCCCGAGAGCCGCGCTGCCTCCGCGCTCACCAACAGCGCCATCGGCGTATCGCCCAGCAGCTTGCGCGCCCGCCCCGCCTCAGCGCGGGCCGCGGGCGCATCCTCCGCCGCCAGCGCCACCAGCGCGCGCTGCACCGCGGCCTCCCCCAGCTTCGCCCGCCGCCCGCCGCGCCACGCGCCAATCTCCCCCGGTGCGCGGCGCAAGCCACCCAGCACGCGGAGCAAAAGGGTAAAGAACAGCGCGATCAGGAACAGCAGCAGCAGCGCCGCCGGAACCGAGGTCTGCACCGTGTACGCGCCGGAATGCGCGGTAACATCGCCGGGCAGCGTGCCGACCCACCAAGCCAGCGCCAGCAAAAGCGCCGCGATGAGCATGAATTTGAGAACGCGTAACATCGCCTTAAGCCTGTCCCGCCAGGGCGATCAACGCCGCGCGCGCCGCCAGCAAGGCCCGCGCCTGCGCGAGCCATCCCGCCATCGCCTGCTGCGTGGTGGTGCTCAGCGTATCCAGCTGCGCCACTGCGCCCGCAAGATCCCCCGCATTGAGCAACGTCCGCGCCTGCTCGATCACCCCCGCGGCGGGCGCGCCAAACACGACCTGCCCACCTTTGCTGATGGTGATGAGATTTTCGAACCGCGCCAGCACGCGCGTCCAGCTATTGCCGCTGGCGTTTCCGGCGATGCTGGCGGCATCCCCGGCCTCGGCAGCCTGGGCGAAGCTCAGGCGCAGCTGCGCCTCGGTCGGCGGCGCGGCGGCGGCGAACTGCGCCAGAGCGGGCGGCGCGCCGGGGACCGTCCCCAGCGGTTGCCCGGCATCGAGCGCCATGCGCGCATTCTCCAGCGCGTTGAGCAGCGCAATCCGCGTGGTGAGTTGAGAGAGGTTGGTGGCGTCGGCCTGCATCGAGGTCAACGCGCCATGATCCGCCGCCGCCTGCGCCTGCACGGCATTCACCTGCGCGGCGAGGGCGGAATATTTCATCGAAAGATCAGCCTGCGTGGTTACGCTGTCGGGCGCGGGTGCGGCGCGGTTCGCCTGCGCCTGAAGCGCCGAGATCTGCGCCTGCAGGCCGGTGAATTGCGCATCCTGGGCGGTTTGCATCTGGATTTCGTGCCAGAGGTAGCCCTCCCCCGCCGCCAGCACGACAAAGCCCAGCACAAACGCCGCCGGCCAAAGCGTGCGGCGCGGCCTGGCCGGCTCGCGCAAGGCGGGTGCGGGCGCAGGCTCGGGCTCGGGCGCGGGCAAGGCTGTGGGCGCCACAACGGGCTGGGGTTCGGGGGGGGTGTCGGTCTCTTGGTTCTCGCTCATGCCAGTAATGCCATTAAATCCGCCTCGGTAGGGGCTACTGCGACACGAATTTTTGTCCAGGGCAAGCCATGCAGCGCATTCGCCACCGCCCGGCTCAGCGCGTAAGCGGTAATATCGGCCGTATTCGGCGGATTAAGCCGGGCAAAGGCGCGCGCCGACTCGGCGGAATAAAACAGCGCCGCGCCGATTTCCCCCCGTCCCATCGCGCCCAGCGCGTCCGGCGGCAGCGCGCGGATCGGCCGCGCTGCATAGACTTTGCGCCGCAACACGGAAACGCCCGCCGCGCGCAGCTGCGCACACAGTGCCAGCCCGTGCCGCTCGCCCACCGCCAGCAGATGCGTCCCCGGCAAATGCTGCGCCACCACCAGGCGAAACAAATCGCTGGCGTCGCCGCTGGCGCTCTGTACCCGGTTAAACCCCGCCGCGCGCAGCTTCCCCGCCGTGGCGTCGCCAACGCAAAACGCCGGGGTCTCGTGCAGTCGCGCGGGCAACCCTGGAATGGCCTGCCCGCTGGTCACGATCAACGCCGCAGGCGCTTCGGGCAGACGCGCGGAGAGTGCCGCAATACTTAGGCAAGGTGCGAGCACCGGCTGATGCCCCATCGCCGCCAGACGCTCCGCCGTGGCGCTTGCCCCCGGCTCCGGCCTGGTGACCAGGATTTTCACAGAGCAAAAATGTCGGACGGGCTATCGGCTTTGAGCGAGAGGCCAAGCTCACGACCCATTTCCTCGGCATCGGCGACCGCGCAGGTGGCGGTGCGCTTGAGCAGGAAACTGCCATCGGCGCGGGCGACAAGCCCTGTGAGATGCAGGCTGCCATCGTCAAGCACCCGCGCATACCCGCCAATCGGCGTGCGGCAAGAACCATCCAGCGCGCCGAGCAAGGCCCGCTCGGCAGTGGCGACCGCCTTGGCCTCCGGGTCTTCGATCCCCGAGAGCAGCGAGAGCAACTCCGTATCCGCCTCGCGCACGGTAATGCCGACAATCCCCTGGCAGGCGGAGGGCACCATCAGCTCCGCGCTGAGCACGACGCTGGCCTTGTCCGCGAGGCCGAGGCGGCGCAAGCCCGCGTAGGCCAGCAGCGTCGCGTCCACCTCGCCGGATTCGACCTTGCTCAGCCGCGTGCCGACATTGCCGCGTAACAGCGCGAAGCGCAGATCCGGGCGCGCATGTTTGAGCTGCGCCTGCCGCCGCACGGAAGCGGAACCGATTCGCGCCCCCTGGGCCAGCGCCGCATAAGGATCGGCCATGTCCACCGCGCCATGATCGGAGGGCAGGATCAGCACGTCGCGCGCATCCTCGCGCCTGAGCGTACAGGCGAGCGCGATGCCGGGCGGCAACGTCGTTTCCAGGTCCTTCAGGCTATGCACCGCGAAATCAATCCGCCCGGCCGCGAGCGCATCGTGGATTTCCTTGGCAAACAGGCCTTTCCCGCCGATCTCGGCGAGGGAGCGGTTCTGCACAGCATCGCCGGTCGTGACGATGATATGCTCCTCGAACACATCCATACTGCGCAGGACCGGACAGAATTCGCGCAACATCGCGAGAAAGGTCTTGGTCTGGGCGCGGGCCAGAGGGGAGCCACGGGTACCGGCTTTGAGGGGCAGGTCCCGGCTATGCGGTTTAACATGGGGTGTTACGGTTTTCACGAGGGTGGTCTAGAGCGTGCGACATGGAAAGAAAAGCCACACCCTTCATCTGGCAGGCCGGACCGGTCCTGGGCATTGAAAGCTCGTGCGACGAAACCGCCGCCGCCGTGCTGGCACCCGACGGCACGATCCTGGCCGAACGCGTGCTGAGCCAGATCGCGGAACACGCGCCCTGGGGCGGCGTGGTGCCGGAAATCGCCGCGCGCGCCCATCTGGCAGCACTCTCCGCGCTGGTCGAGGACGCGCTGCGCGAGGCCGGGCTTGGCTTTGCCGATTTAAGCGCGATTGCCGCCACCGCCGGTCCGGGGCTGATCGGCGGGCTGCTGGTCGGCACCGGCTACGCCAAGGGCGCGGCGCTGGCGGCGGGCAAGCCGTACCTCGCCATCAACCACCTCGAAGCCCACGCCCTGACCGCCCGCCTGCCGGGTCTGACCGCGCAGGCGCCGACCTTTCCCTACCTGCTGCTGCTGCTCTCGGGCGGACACAGCCAATGCGTCACGGTTGAAGGTCCATGCCGCCACAAGCTACTGGGCACGACGCTGGACGACGCCGTGGGCGAAGCCTTCGATAAAACCGCGAAACTCCTCGGCCTGCCATATCCCGGCGGCCCGGCGTTGGAAGCTCTGGCGCGTGAGGGCAACGCCAAGGCCTTCGCCCTGCCACGCCCGCTGCTGCACCGCGCCGGGTGCGACTTCTCCTTCTCCGGCCTAAAAACCGCTGTAGCCCAACTCGTTGAGGCCCAGCCCGCGGGCGCTTTGCCCCGCCCGCTCGCCGCCGACATCGCCGCCAGCTTCCAGGCCGCCGTCACCGACATCCTGGCCGACCGGCTGGACCACGCCCTCTCGCTGCGCCCGGAAGTCACCGCCGTGATCATCGCGGGCGGTGTTGCCGCGAACACCGCCATCCGCACCCGCCTGACCGAAGTGGTGGCCGCACGGGGCAAAAGATTCATCGCCCCGCCGCTGCGCCTGTGTACCGACAACGCGGTGATGGTCGCCTGGGCTGCGATCGAGCGCCTGCGCGCCGGTCTGGTGGACGACCTCGCCGCCCCTTGCCGCCCGCGCTGGCCGCTGGAGACGCCATGAACTACCGCCACGCCTACCACGCCGGAAACTTCGCCGACTGCGTGAAACACGCTTTACTGCTGGAACTGCTGCAGGCGATGCAGCGCAAGGACAAGCCGCTCCTGGTCCTCGACACCCATGCGGGCATCGGCCGCTACGACCTCTCAGGCGGCCCCGCCGAGAAAACCGGCGAATGGCGGGCGGGAATCGCGCGCGTCCTGGCTGAACACCCCGAGGCCCTGGCCGGGTACATCGCCATGGTCGAGCGCCTCGGCCTCTACCCCGGTTCGCCCGCCATCGCAGCAGCAAGCTTACGCGCCAACGACCGGCTGATCGCCTGCGAACGCCACCCCGAGGACGCCGCCACCCTCAAGCGCAATTTTGTCGGCGTGGCCAACGTCGCGGTGCATGAGCGCGACGGTTTCACCGCCCTACGCGCCTTCCTGCCGCCGCCCGAAAAACGCGCCCTGGTGCTTATCGACCCGCCCTTCGAAGCCACCGACGAGTTCGCCACCCTCGCCAAAAGCCTGATCGGCGCCTTTGAGAAATTCAAATCGGGCGTCTATGTCGTATGGTATCCGGTCAAGCACCGCGCCCCGGCACGCGCCTTCTTCGAGACTATCGCCTTGAGCAAAATCCGCGATGTCATCAACGTCGAATTCCTCCTCCGCCCGCCGGTAGACCCCACAAGGCTGAACGGCTGCGGGCTGATGATCGTCAACCCGCCGTATGGCTTCGAGGCTGCGGCTCTGCCGATTCTCAACGCCCTTTCCAATATTTTTGGCGAGCCGGGCGGCGCCGCGCAGATTGAAAGATTGGTCGATGAGTGAAAAAATCGCGGTCATTGGCGCTGGCGCCTGGGGCACGGCGCTGGCGGTGCTGCTCGCCAACGCGGGCAAGGATGTAACCCTATGGCTGCGCGACGAACCCCGCGCCGACGAACTGGCGCGCACCCGAACTAACCCGCGCCTACCCACCGCCACATTACCCAAAAACCTCGCCATCACCGCAAAGATTCCAAATGCGGACATTCTCCTCCTGACCGTGCCGACGCAATATCTGCGCGCCACCCTGGCCCTGTTGCCCGAGACCGACGCCCCGCTCGTCCTGTGCTGCAAGGGCTTGGAAACCGGCACGCTGCAACTCCCGCCCGAGATGATCGAGCACCGCCGCGCCGCGATGCTGAGCGGACCGAATTTCGCCCATGAAATCGCCCGTGGCCTGCCCGCCGCCGCCGTCCTCGCCACGCCGGACGCCGCCCTGCGCGCCGCCCTCATGGCGTCCCTGAAAACCCGCACGCTGCGCCTCTACGGCAGCGCCGACATTCTGGGCGCCGCGCTCGGCGGGGCCGCGAAAAACGTCATCGCCATCGCGGCGGGCGTAGTCATCGGCGCGGGGCTGGGCGAGAACGCCCGCGCCGCGCTGATCACCCGCGGCCTCGCCGAAATCGCCCGCCTCGCACTGGCCCTGGGCGGACGCGCGGAAACCGTCTCCGGCCTCTCCGGCCTCGGGGATCTGCTGCTCACCTGCACCGGGGCCAGCAGCCGCAATTTCTCCCTCGGCGTCGCGCTCGGCCAGGGCCAAACCCTCGCCGACATCCTCAACCAGCGCGCCAGCGTGACCGAGGGGATCACCACCGCCCCCGCCCTGCTCGCCCGCGCTCAGGCCGCCGGGGCGGACATGCCGATCACCGAGGCGGTAACCAACCTGCTCAACGGCGTCAGCGTCGCCGAAACGATGGCGACCCTGATGGCCCGCGCCCTCAAAGACGAATGACCCGGTTGCTTAATTTGGCGTGAATAACTACCTTCGGTTGTATGCGCCTGACTGGTTTCCTGCTCCTCGCGGTGTTACTTCTGAGCACGATCGCCCATTTCCGCGCCCCGGAATACGATGAAGCCTATTCCATTTTCCTGACCGCGGGAGACCCCCGCCCCGCTTGGCCCAGCGGCGTCTTTACCCCCACCCAGGTGCAGGATTTTTATACTGGCGCACCGAGCTTCGCCGCCATATCCCGTGCTCTAAAAACGGACGACGTCCACCCGCCGCTCTATTTCTGGGCCTTAAACCTCTGGCGCGGGATTTTTGGCCCCTCATGGTTCGCCGCGCGCCTACTCTCGGTAGGCTTTTCCCTCGCGGCACTCGGCGTCCTCACCTGGCTGGCGGCGATGCTCGAAATCCCGGTATTCCCCGCGCTAGCGCTGACCCTGCTGAGCTACGGCTTCGCCTATACCGGCATCGTCGCGCGCGACTTCGCCCTCGCGCAACTCCTCAACCTTCTGGGCGTCGCCCTCACGGTTCGCGCCGCCCAGGGAAAAAGCCGCCCCCGCGCGCTGGCCTCGGGCCTCGCCTTCGGGGCCGCGAGCTTCGCCAATTACCTCGCCGTATTCACCTGCGGCGCCGCGCTGCTCTGGCTCGCCCTGGGCCAAAAGCGCCGCCGCTTGGCACTCCCCCTCACCCTCGGACTGGCTGTGTTCGCGGCGCTCGATCTGCCCTATTTCCTCGCGCAAAAATCCTCGCGCATGGGCCAGTTTGCCGCCTTTGCGCCGCTGCACGCCCTGGCCCTGCTGGCGAAGGATTGCGGCGCCGCGCTGTTCGGCGGCCTGCCGCTCTACGCCGGGGACCTCGCCCCGGAGGTGGCCGCCCTGCTCCTCGGGCTTTTCCTGGCCAGCCTGTTCTTCGTCCTGCGCCAGCGCCCTCAACACGCCACGCTCCTGGCCCTCGCCGCCGCCGCCCCGCCCTGTGGTCTGCTGGCGCTGGGGTTCCTCTTCAACAACACGCCGATCGAGCTCCCTCGCATTTTCGCTACCCTATCTCGCCTTGCTGCTCGCCGCCGCCCTGCCCCGCCCGCTGCTACTCCTGACCCTCGCGGTCCAGTCCTGCGCCATATTCGGCCTCGCCTTCGCCCCCGCGACGATGCAGCCCCAAGCCTTGGCCGCGAACCAGGCGAGCGCGTTGAACCTGCCCGATGCGCTGATCCTGCTCCCCTTTGGCAATGACGGCGTGGGCATCCCCGGCCCCTTCATCGTCGCTGCGCCGTACACGGCGCGCATCGAACTGCTGCGCCCGGGCGCGATGCCCAAGATCCCGCCCGCGCCGCAGATCATCCTGGCGACCTTGCGCGCGGACAGCGCGAGTCGCGCCAGCACGGCGCAAGCCCTGGCCTATTTTCGAACCCGGAAATGTTACGAAGCGTGGCCCAGAACCCCGCTGATCACGCTCTATTTAAACCGCTGTACGCAGCAACAACACTAACGCGGCAAGCAACTCCGCGCCGTTGACATAGACCGAGAGCCGGTGCCCGCGCTTGAAGCCCAGCGTATCGCCCGCGGTGCGCAACACGTCCAGATGGGGCAAGAACCAGACCCAGAGCCAAACAGTGACCGCCACCAGAAGCAGCGCGACCACGGCAGAGAGCGCCTGCCCGCGCAGGAAAAACCCGAGCGCCGCGAGCGCCGAGCTGGCGATGATAAATGCATAATACCAGGGAAACGCGGCGCGGATGAACGGCCCCGCCGTTTCCAGCGGCAGTTTAATGAACACCAGCGGCGCCATGACCGCGCCGAAAAACAACATCCCGCCGACCAGGGCGGCAAGCCCCAGCGCGGTCAGGATGTTGCTCAGCGTCAGCATCAGTAGCGGTACAGCTCGTGCTTGAACGGTCCGCTCTGCGCGAGGCCGAGATATTCCGCCTGCTTGGCCGTCAACGTGGTCAACTGCGCGCCGACCTTCGACAGATGCAGCGCCGCGACTTTCTCGTCGAGATGGCGCGGCAGGACGTACACCTTGTTTTCATACTTGCCCGCCGGCGCGGTCCACAGCTCGATCTGCGCCAACACCTGATTGGTGAAGCTGGCGCTCATCACGAAGCTAGGATGCCCGGTGGCATTGCCCAGATTGACCAACCGGCCCTCGGAAAGCACAATCAAGCGCTTGCCATCGGGGAACTCGATCTCATCGACCTGCGGCTTCACATTGTCCCACTTGTAGTTACGCAGCGACTCGATCTGAATCTCGCTGTCGAAATGCCCGATGTTGCAGACAATTGCGCGGTGCTTCATGGCGCGCATATGCTCGATGGTGATGACATCGACATTGCCCGTCGCAGTTACGAAGATATCCCCGCGCGGCGCTGCCTCTTCCATCGTCACGACCTCATAGCCTTCCATCGCGGCCTGCAGCGCGCAGATCGGGTCGATCTCGGTGACCAGCACGCGGCAACCAGCATTGCGCAGGCTGGCCGAGGACCCCTTGCCGACATCGCCAAAACCCGCAACGACCGCGACCTTGCCGGACATCATGACATCCGTGCCCCGGCGAATACCGTCCACGAGGCTCTCGCGGCAGCCATACAAATTATCGAATTTCGACTTGGTGACGGAGTCGTTGACATTGATCGCGGGCACCAGGAGCGCACCCTCGCGTGCCATTTCCCATAGGCGATGCACGCCCGTCGTCGTCTCTTCGGAAATCCCGCGCACGTCTTTCAGCATCTCGGGATATTTGTCGTGCATCAACTTGGTGACATCGCCGCCATCGTCGAGGATCATGTTCGGCGTCCAGCCATCCGGCCCGCGCACGGTCTGCTCGATGCACCACCAGAACTCTTCCTCGGACATGCCCTTCCAGGCGAACACCGGCACGCCACCGGCGGCGATAGCGGCGGCGGCCTGGTCCTGGGTCGAGAAAATATTGCAAGACGACCAGCGCACGGAAGCGCCTAGCGCGGTCAGCGTCTCGATCAGCACGGCGGTCTGGATGGTCATGTGCAGGCAGCCGACGATGCGCGCGCCTTTGAGGATCTGGGATTTGCCGAACTCGTGGCGCAGCGCCATCAGCCCCGGCATCTCGTCCTGGGCCATCTCGATCTCCTTGCGGCCCCAGGCCGCTAGGGAAATGTCCTTAACCTTATAATCCACGGGCTGGCTCACATCCGGCATTGTCAACTCCTAAAACTTCAAACTTCCCGCGCTCCCTTATTCTCTCAAAGCCGCGCTGCCAACAGCCCGCCCCGCAGCGCAGCCGAAAAAGAGGCGATTCAGGGGCTCGCCAGTCCGGAAAAATACGCCGCGACGGCCGCGCGCTCCGCCGGGCTGAGCGCCTGGGCGATCGACTGCATCAGCGCCGAATTCCCGCCGCCCTGGGCGATGCGCGCAAGATCCGCCTGGATACTGGCTGCGGGCAACCCGGCCAGAGCGGGCGCGCCGGTGGACGCCTTACCCGCCCCATCGACCCCGTGGCAGGCCGCGCAAGGCAGCGCGCCGTTGCCATTGCCGTGCAGCACGATCTCCCGGCCATCCTGCGCCGCCGCGAACGCCATCCCTGGCGCCAGCAGCAGCAACACCCACAAAATCCTCATGGCGCGCCCGACGCACCATAAACCGGCAGGGGGACATCAAGCCCGTCTCCGCCCTGGAAGCTCAGGCGCATGACCACTTTATCGCCCACCTTCATTTTCGGCTTCATGCACATCAGATGGTAGCCGCCGGGCGCAAAGGTAACGCTGCCATGCGCTGGTATAGTGATGCTGGGCACCGCCATCATCATCGCCATGCCGCTCTTGTCCTCGCTTTTATGCAGCATCAGACTGCCGCAGGCAGGCGAGGCCGCGCCGGTCAGTACAACATCCGCCGCGCCGTCATTGCGCAACTGCATATAGCCCGCCGCCGGGATATTGGGCAGCAGATAGCGCACCCAGGGCTTAACCGCGACTACGCCTGCTGGCGCTGCCGCCTGTGCCGCCTGCGGCAAGACCGCAACCCCCGCCGCCAGAACAAGTTTGAGAATACCGCGCACGCCGACCTCCATCTCTGATTGTCTCACAGGATATCTAAAACCTTGTCTTATGGGAAGGTTTTGCGGCCTGAAACAGATGCCCTGAAACAGATATTGCGATGCAACGTCCATCGGCGCACAAGAAAATCCATGGACCAGCCCCGTTACGCCGATTCCGCGCGCGCCACGCGCCACATGTTCATCCGCGACATGCAGCTCAACGCCTCGATCGGCGTGTACCCGCACGAACACAACGCGGCGCAGCGCGTGCGCATCAACATCGACCTTGCCGTGGAAGATGACGGCGCGGCGAAACTCTCGCGCGCCGCCATTGGCGCGGATGACGTCTCCCGCGTCGTGGACTACGAGACCATCGTGCTACGCGTGCGCGAGATCGTCGCCGCCGGGCATGTGCAGCTGGTGGAAACCCTGGCCGAACGCCTAGCCGAAGCCTGCCTGGCAGACGCCCGCGTCCGCCTGGCCCGCGTCCGTGTGGAAAAACTCGACGTTTTCCCAGACGCCGCCGCCGCCGGCGTTGAGGTCGAACGTCGCAATTTTTAGTTGATCATAGCCGCGGTCCATTTTTAGTTGTCCACTTCCTTGATTCATAATGAGTCAAGGGGGTTTGGGCCTTTTTTTCAGGCTGAATTTTTGAGGGTCAATTTATATTTTTTGTTTAAAATCAATGCATTAGAAAAACCAAAAAGCCCTCCGGAAAAGTTTTCCACCCTTGCAGACCGGCCAGCCCGCGCCTTGACGCTTCATCATTTTCCACACACTTATCCACAGACTTATCATGCAAAATCTGGATAACTTGAACCTTAAAACCGGCGTCCAAATCATTGAAACGGCGCTGGAAACAATGCCCGGCAATCCTGGCGTATATCGCATGCTCGATCTCAAGGGCGAGGCGCTCTATGTCGGCAAGGCACGCAACCTTAAGAAGCGGGTAGTCTCCTACACCCAGCTCGCCCGCCTGCCCGAGCGCCTGCGCCAGATGGTCTCCCACACCGCCGCGATGGAGATCGTCACCACCCATACCGAGGCCGAGGCCCTGCTGCTTGAGGCCAACCTGATCAAGCGCCTGAAGCCGCGCTACAATATCCTCCTTCGCGACGACAAATCCTTCCCCTGGCTGATGCTGTCCGAGGGCCACCCCTTCCCCCAGATCGCCAAGCATCGCGGCGCGCATCACCGCAAGGCCAGCTATTGGGGGCCTTTCGCCTCGGGCTGGGCGGTGAGCCAGACCGTGCAGGCACTGCAACGCATCTTTCTGCTGCGCACCTGCGCCGACACGGTCTTCGCCAACCGCACCCGCCCCTGCCTGCTGTTCCAGATCAAGCGCTGCTCCGCCCCGTGCGTGGGCCGCGTCTCCGAGCCCGAATACGCCATCCTCGTTGAACAGGCGAAGGCCTTCCTCTCGGGCAAATCCAGCGCAGTCCAGAAAGACCTAGCGCGGGCGATGGAGGAAGCCGCCGAACATCTCGAATTCGAACGCGCCGCCGCCATCCGCGACCGCATCCGGGGCTTAACCCATGTCCAGGGCACGGACGTCATCAACCCAGCCAGCCTGACCGACGCCGACGTCATCGCCCTGCACCAGGAAGCGGGACAGACCTGCATGCAGGTTTTCTTCATCCGAGGCGGGCGCAACAACGGCAACCGCAGTTTTTTCCCGGCCAACACCAAGGACGACTCCCCCGGCGCGGTCCTAGCCGCCTTCATCGCCCAGTTCTACGACGACAAACCCGCCCCCCCGCTTTTGCTCCTGAGCCACGCCCCGGACGAGGAACCACTCCTGACGGAAGCCCTGAGCCTGAAAGCCAACCGCAAAATCACCCTGCTGGTGCCCAAGCGCGGCGAGAAGCACGACGTCGTAACCCACGCCCAGACCAACGCGCGCGAGGCGCTGGAGCGCAAGCTCGCCGAGAGCGCGGGCCAGGGTAAACTTCTGGCGGGCGTCGCCGAACTCTTCGCCCTTCCCGAGACACCCAGGCGCGTTGAGACCTATGACAACTCGCACATCATGGGGACTTCCGCCTACGGCGTCATGGTCGCCGCCGGACCGGAGGGGTTCATCAAATCCGCCTACCGCAAATTCGCGATAAAATCCGCCATCACCCCGGGCGATGACTTCGGCATGATGCGCGAGGTCCTGCACCGCCGCTTCGCCCGCACCCTGGCCGAAGACCCGGCGCGCGAGAGCGAAAACTGGCCCGACCTCGTCCTCATCGACGGCGGTGCCGGCCAGCTCTCCGCCGCCTCGGCCATCATGGCCGAACTCGGCCTGTCGGACATCCCGCTGGTCGGTATCGCCAAAGGCCCGGACCGCAACGCCGGGCGCGAATGGTTCTTTGTGCCGGACCGCGAGCCGTTCCAGCTCCCCGAGCGCGACCCAACGCTCTACTTCCTGCAACGCCTGCGCGATGAGGCCCACCGCTTCGCCATCAGCACCCACCGCAACGCGCGCAGCAAAAAACTCACCACCTCCGAGCTGGACGAAATCCCCGGCATCGGTGCCGCGCGCAAACGCGCCCTGCTGCTGCATTTCGGCGCGGCGCGGGATGTAAAGGGCGCGGGCCTAAAGGATCTGGAAGCCGTAACCGGGATCAACCGCGCCACGGCGCGCGCGATCTACGCCCATTTCCACCCCGGCGTACGGATGGAGGAGGGCTGAAATTGTAGGCTTGAACAGGGATATGGCTGGGACGGGAGGATTCGAACCTCCGCATGGCGGAATCAAAATCCGCTGCCTTACCGCTTGGCGACGTCCCAATGCGCCCCGCTCATAAGTCCTGTAAGGGCGGCTCGTAAAGCCCCCCGCCCCAGCGCCACCAATCCGGCGGGGTAATCTGCGCCGCGGCATCCGCCGCCGCCTCGGGCGAATCGAAAATCGCAAAGCATGTCGCACCGGACCCGCTCATCCGCGCCAGCCTGGCGCCGGGCAGCGCGCGCAGGACCGCCAACACCTCGCCGATCACCGGCTGCACGCCGATGGCCGCCGCCTGCAAGTCGTTTGTCTGTTCCGCGAGATTGGCGACCATCGCGTCCACATCCGCCCAGGCCTCGGGCAAAACCGCCGGCGGGGTAAACCCGCCCTGGCGCGCGTGAAACACCGCGGGCGTGGACACCGCCACGCCGGGATTGACCAGCACCATGCCCAGACGCGGCAGCCTCGGCGCGGATGTCAGAACCTCGCCAATGCCGCCCATGCGCGCCGGGACGCAGCGCAGGCAGACCGGCACATCCGCGCCAAGCGCCAACGCCAACGGCGCCAGATCCCCCGGCACGCCCCATAGCCGCGCCAATAGCCGCAGCGCCGCCGCCGCATCCGCAGAACCGCCGCCAATCCCCGACGCGACCGGCAAATTCTTCTCCAGATGCAGCGTCGCCGTCCCCTCGGGCGCCAGCAACCTCGCCGCGCGTAGCAGCAGATTATCTGCCTCCGCCTGCAACACGGCGCCAAAGCGCCCGCCCAAGCTCAACGTCAGCGCCGCCGCATCGGCCACCGTCACCTGATCGCCCACCGCCGGAAACACGGCAAGACTGTCGAGCAGATGATACCCGTCCGCCCGCTTGCCAGTGACATGCAGGAACAGATTGACCTTAGCGGGCGCGAATCGGGACAGGGTCATGGCTGGGCCGGAAAGTTTCCCTGCAGTTCGCTGGCGATCTGCGCCTTGAGCTTCGCGTCCGGCTGTAACGAGAGCGCGCGATGCCACTGGTAATCCGCCTGCAATTTCTGTCCCGCCTGCCAGAACGCATCGCCTAGATGCGCGTTGACCTCGGCATTATTGGGGTCAAGCTCGACCGCCTGGATCAGCAGATCCAGCGCGGTCGCCGTATCACCCTGGCGCAGTGTCACGAAGCCTAGCGAGTCGATGATCGCGCCGTCATTGGGATCGAGCCCGACCGCCTGTTGCAGCATCGCCTTGGCCTGGTCCAGCTTCTCGCCGCGCACCGCCCAGCTATAGCCGAGATAGTTGAGCACATAAGGCTGGTTGGGCGAGAGCGCGAGGGCGCGCAACAAATCCGGCTCCGCCGCCGCCCAGTTGTTCAGCGCATCCTCGCAAATTCCGCGGTCGAAGTACAAAGCCCAGGCTACCGCAGGCGGGTTTGCGCCAAAAATCGCGATCGCCTTGTCGTAATACCGGATCGCATCGGAATTTTGCCCGGCATTGCGCAGAATATCCCCGGCATCGGCAAACACCCCGGCATCGGGCGGCACCAGGGCGATCACCTTGTCCAGCAGCGCAATCGCCTCCGCCGGACGGTTCAGGGTGGCGAGCAGATTGGCCTCCTGCACCGCGACAGGCGCATACAGCGGGTCCCGCGGCGTCACCGGCGCAAGCGTGTCCAGCGCGTTGTGCATCTGCACCTGCGTTGGCGTCGCCTGCGGCGTATCCCCGCCTGCCTGGGCGCCGGCCAGCATCAGCCGCGCCGGCGTCAGGTCCGGGCGCAGTTGCAGCGCGAAGCGCAAGAGCGTCATGCGCAGAAAACGCTGCGAGGGCTGATTGAGCGCCCCGGCCAGCGTCAGATACGCCTCGGCCATGCCCTGCGTCGCGGTATGGATAACCGGCTGGTCCATCCGCGCGCGCAAGGCCGGGATGGCGATGCGCAGATTGGGATGGGTGGCGGCGAGCGTATCGAACTGCGCCTGCGCCAGCCCACGTTCGCCCCGCCGCGCATCCCAGCTCGCCAGAATCTGCGCCAGACGCAGATCCGGCGCGCTGCTGAGGACATCGCCATAAAACTGCGCCGCGTCCTTATCGTCGTGCGCGGCATCGGCGATGAGCGCCGCGTTGAGGATATAGACCGAGCTGAACGGGCCGTTGTTGAAGTTAGGCGTGAGCAGGGACAGCGCCACCTGGGCATTACCCTGGCCGAAGCTGGCCCACGCCCGCAGCAGCGGCTTGACCAGCCCGGCCAAATCGTCCTGTGGCAAGGTGGCGAAGACCTGCCCCGCCTTGGCAAAATCCCCATCCAGCGCGGCCTGATTGCCTTGCAGCATCGTCGCCAGCTGATTGCCTGGCAGTTGCGCCGCCAGCGTCCTGGCCTCGGGCGACCCTGCCAGCAAGGCGGCGAGGAAACCTTCCGAGACCATCCCCGGATTGCCCGGATCAGCGCGCAGCCCCAGGGCGTAATACTGCGCGGCGGCGGCGGAATCCTGTCGCGAGACAGCGTAGCGCGCCGCGAGAAACGCGCCGTAGGCCTGATCGTGGAGCGGAATCCCAGCGGAGGCCCCGCTTGGCCCCACCGCGCAAGCCGACAACACGATGCACGCCGCCACCGCGCTACGGCGGCCTAACCGGGAAATGATCTCCATTTCTTCCATGTAGCAGCGCCATCCGCGCGGGGCAAAACCTCCGTGCGCAAGCCCAATCCCCCCTCGCGGCTTGTGAGGCCCATCCCCATGCACTAGCTTCCCCGAAAGGACGGCCCGCGCCGCCCGATAAAATCCAGGATCTCGCCCATGAGCCAAATTTTCCAGGCAACCACCGCCGGCATCACGGTCGCCGTCCGGGCAGTTTACCTGCCCGGCCAGTCGAACCCAAAAACGGGACATTTTGTCTGGGCGTACCACATCACCATCACCAACGAGAGCGACATCCCCGTGCAGCTCCTGCGCCGCACCTGGTACATCACGGACGAACACGGCTACACCCAGCGCGTGCATGGCGACGGCGTGGTCGGCGAACAGCCCCTGCTCGAACCGGGCGAGAGCTTCGCCTATTCCTCGGGTACCTCGCTTGCGACTCCGTCAGGCTTCATGACCGGCCAGTACCACATGGAAGCCGCCACCGATGGCCGCGCCTTCGACATTGCCATCCCCGCCTTCAGCCTCGACAGCCCCGAGCAGAACGCGACGCGGCATTAGTGTTCGCGGCGGGGTTGCGGCGCGCCCCGGCTTGCCCATATCCCAAAATGGGGTTCTGATCCTTCCATTCCCTAACGCCAGGGCCCCAGGAGACCGATTTTGGACATCATTACGCCTGCCTCGACCGCCGCCAACGCCAGCGATTCCGCGCAAAAACCTAGCCGCGACGAGGCCGAAGCCGCGATCCGCACCCTCCTCCTCTGGGCCGGAGAAACTCCCGAGCGCGAAGGCCTGCGCGACACGCCCGCCCGCGTCGTGCGTTCTTACGAGGAGTTTTTCCGGGGCTACACGCAAGATCCACTCGCGATTCTGTCCACCACCTTCGAGGAGGTCGAGGGCTACGACGAAATGGTCGTCCTGCGCGACATCCGCGTCGAGAGCCATTGCGAACACCACATGGTGCCGATCATTGGACGCGCCCATGTCGCCTATATGCCCTCCAACCGCGTCGTCGGCATCAGCAAGCTCGCCCGCGTCGTCGATGCCTACGCCCACCGTTTCCAGATCCAGGAAAAACTCACCGCCCAGATCGCCAACACGATCAACGAGGTGCTGCAACCGCGCGGCGTCGCCGTGGTGATCGAGGCCAACCACCAATGCATGTCCACCCGCGGCGTCCATAAGCCCGGCGCCAGCATGGTCACCAGCCGGATGCTCGGCGCCTTCCGCGACGATCCTTCGACACGGCGTGAATTCCTAGCGATGATCTCGCCGCGCAGCTGCGTCGCCGTCGAGTCCTGAGCGGAGAATTCCACCCGGCGCACGTTGCCGGGGCGGGTATTCACGGTTAAGCAAACCGCACGCCGGTTTTGGCGGTTTCGAACCTGGGGGCGCACTATTTTGCACAGCCAAACCTATCGCCGTGTTGCCGCGGTCGCGGCACTCACCCTCCTCGCCGGTTGCGGCCTGGGCCACCAGCTTGGCCTGACCAACGGCGCGGATTCCAGCCTCGGCCAGACCGCCGCTGCCCCCAGCGTTT
>DAOMCN010000004.1:0-10946 GCA_035427885.1 Acidocella sp.
CCATTCGCATTCCGGTGCATATGATTGAGACGATTAACAAGCTGGTACGCACCTCGCGCCAGATGCTGCATGAAATTGGCCGTGAGCCGACGCCGGAAGAATTGGCTGAGAAGCTCGGCATGCCGCTTGAAAAAGTCCGTAAGGTGCTGAAAATCGCCAAGGAGCCGATCTCGCTTGAAACCCCGATCGGTGACGAGGAAGATTCCCATCTCGGTGATTTCATCGAGGACAAGGGCGCGATTATTCCGCTCGATGCCGCCGTGCAGGCGAATTTGCGTGAAGCTGCGACGCGGGTGCTCTCATCGCTCACCCCGCGTGAAGAGCGCGTGCTGCGGATGCGTTTTGGCATTGGCATGAACACCGACCACACGCTTGAGGAAGTCGGCCAGCAGTTCAACGTGACCCGCGAACGTATCCGCCAGATCGAGGCGAAGGCGCTGCGCAAGCTCAAACACCCGTCGCGCTCGCGTAAGCTGCGTAGCTTCCTGGACGATTAAGATGCTGGACTACGCCCGGCCCGCACCAGGAGAGGCGTTTGAGCGGGCGGTGGTCACCGTGGTGTTCCTGCGCATGAATCAGCGCGCGGCGCGCGCTGTCGTGGCCTTGCCGCCGGGGGTTTCCTTGCGCATCGAAAAGTTCGATGTGGCGGCGTACCGGGCGCTGTATAACGAGATCGGCCAGCCCTGGTTGTGGTGGCTGCGCCGGATCATGCCTGACGATCTGCTTGCCCGCCATCTCGCCCGCTCCGCGATTTCGATCCACGTGATGCGTGTGGACGGCGCGGTCGTCGGTTTCTTCGAGACTGACAGCAGCCCTTGGCCGGATGTGAACCTCAACTACTTTGGGCTCAAGGCTGGGATGATCGGCAAGGGGCTGGGCCGGTTGATGCTTGATGCGGCGGTGGATTCGGTGTTTTTGGGCGCCGTTGGACTGCGTGGAATGACGCTGAACACCTGCTCGGCGGACCATCCGCGCGCGTTGCCGAACTACATCGCGGCGGGCTTTCGCGAGACGCGCCGCGTCCAGGAGACATGGGACATTCCCTGTCGCCTCGGGCTGCACGTCCCTGAGCATCTGCGCGGGTGAATTTTCTGATCCAGGACGCGCGCTACCTGGTAGTCGACAAGCCCGCGGGGTTGTCGGTCCATGCCGGAAGGGCGGGCGGGGCGAGTGTCGAGGATTACTTCCCCCAATGGCGGCGTGGCAAGAACGGCCCGTGGTTGGCGCATCGGCTGGACCAGGATACGGCGGGGTGTCTGGTCATTGCGCTGAAGAAATCCGCGCTGTTGGCGGCGCAGGAATGTTTTGCGGGCGGTTTGGCGCAGAAAACTTACTGGGCGGTGGTGCGTGGCGTGCCGGCGCAGCGTCAAGGCGTGATCAACATGGCCTTGGGCAAAGTGACAACCGGGAGAGACTGGAAAATGGCCGCACAGAAGGACGGCGCCCCGGCGGTGACAGGGTGGAGGCTGATGGGGCAGGGGGATAACCTCGCCTGGCTGGAATTTTCCCCCAAGACAGGGCGCACGCACCAGATCCGTGCCCATGCATCAGCTCTCGGCCACCCGATTGTCGGTGATCGCGTGTATGGCGGTGGATCTGGCGCGCTGCATCTGCTGGCGAGGCGCATTCTCCTGCCGTTGGAGCCAGTGCTGGAGGCGAGTGCCCCGGTGCCCGCGCATATGGCCGCGCTGATGGGAGCTTGCGGCTATGCAGCGCTCTGAGTTTGCGCCAGGAACCTATGTCCGCCTGCCCGCCAAGCCGGAATGGGGGCTGGGGCAGGTGCAGTCGGCGCTTGGGGCGCGTGTCACGGTTATGTTCGAACATGCGGGCAAGGTGTTGGTGAATACGGACGCGGTGATTTTGGAGAGGGTTGAAACCGGACCCTAAAGGTCCGATTATAATGCCATGATTGATCCGTTTGGCCGTGCCATCACTTATCTACGCGTTTCGGTGACAGACCGTTGCGATTTCCGCTGCGTGTACTGCATGGCCGAGGACATGGTGTTTCTGCCCCGCAAGGAGTTGCTGAACCTTGAGGAGTTGGAGCGGCTCTGTAGCGCGTTCATCCGCCACGGCGTCAAAAAGCTGCGTCTGACCGGCGGCGAGCCGCTGGTGCGCCGCGACGTGATGCGCCTGATCGAGCGGTTGGGGCAACGCCTGGGCAACGGGCTTGAGGAGCTGACCCTGACCACCAACGGCAGCCAGCTCGCGAAACACGCGCAAGGCCTGGCGCGCGCGGGGGTGCGGCGCATTAATGTCAGCGTTGATACGCTGGACCCGGTAAAATTCGCCGCGATTACGCGCGGCGGCAACCTGCCCAAGGTGCTCGCGGGCATTGCGGCGGCGAAGGCGGCGGGGCTCGCAGTCAAGATCAACGCGGTGGCGCTGCGCGGCGTCAACGAGGACGAACTCGACGATATTGTCGCCTGGTGCGGGACGGAGGGGCTGGATCTGTGCCTGATCGAGGCGATGCCGATGGGCGAGATCGACGAGGACCGCACTGCGCAATACCTCCCGCTCTCAATCGTTCGCGCACGCCTGGCGCGGCGCTGGACGTTTGCCGACACGGACTACGTCACCGGCGGCCCGGCGCGTTATGTGCGGATTGCCGAGACTGGGCAGCGCCTGGGCTTTATCACCCCGCTGACGCATAATTTCTGCGAAGGATGTAATCGCGTGCGTCTGACCTGCACCGGGCAGCTCTTCATGTGCCTCGGCCAGGACGATGCAGCTGATCTGCGCGCGCCGCTGCGCGCCAGCGCGGACGACGCGCCGCTGGATGCGGCGATTGTGGAAGCTATATCGCGCAAGCCCAAAGGGCATGATTTCGTTATCGACCGTAACCACACGCAACCCGCCGTGGCCCGGCATATGTCGGCTACGGGTGGGTAGATTTAGGCTCCCGCGAACAGGTTTCCGCGCAGCAGCCAGCGAGGAAGATATCCACCGCCCAGCGGATGCGCTTCTCCAGCGCCTGCTTGGTTGGCGCGGCACGAAAACCGATCAGTACGCTTAAGTGAAACTCGCCGATCGCCATGCCAAAGAGCATCGCCGCCATGTCCTTCGCCTCATCGGCGGAGACGCCGTATTGGGTGGAGATCTCGATCAGGCAGCTCTCCAACCGGGATTTTGCCTTCATCACGCGGTTGCGGTGGAAGATACGGCCAAGATCCGGGCTATGGGTGTATTCGGCCATGATCAGGCGGAGAATGGCGATCTGCTCGGGCGAGAGCAAGAAGCGCGCGAGGCAGATCAGGTTGGCGGTGAGGATGTCGTGCACGGTCCAATCTGGCTCGGGCGTCGGGAAATTGAGCAGCGATTGATGGTGAGCGAGCAGGGCGGCAAACAGTTCCCCCTTCGACTCGATTAAGGTGTAAACCGTCTTTTTCGACATGCCCGCTGCCTTGGCGACATCGTTCATCGTCGCGGCGTGGTAACCTTTTGCAAGAAAAATGTCTTCCGCCGCCTCGATCAGTTGCAGCATCCGCGCGGCCTCGTCCGGCTCGGCGCGACGGCGTCGTTTTGGCGCGGTCACAGAAGGCGGTATCATCCGCGGTGCTCGTCTGTCATTGAGGTATCATATATGCATTATGGAAACTTACAAGTTTCCTCACGGCAAATATTTCGTCGGTTGCTGCGCTTGACGCGAGGAATAAACCCCGGTAGCTCTGCGGGTATGAAACCAACGGGTTTCCTTAACCGGTCTAAATTCCTGCTTCTCGCAGGTGGTCTTTCCGCTTGCGCGGTGGGGCCAAACTTTCATGCGCCAAAAGCGCCGGACGTGCCGCTCACCCCGGCGCCTCTCCCCGTCGCAACGCAGGCCGCCGCCGGACAGGCGCAGAATTTTATCCTGGCGGGTGATATTTCCGGCGATTGGTGGAACCTCTACCATAGCCAAGAGCTGAACGCGCTGATCGCGCAGGCCTTCGTCCACAATCCGAGCTTGCAGGCAGCGCAGGCTACGCTGCGCGAGGCAGAGGAAAACACTCGTGCGGGCGAAGGGGCGTTGCTGCCCAGCATCTCGGGCAGTTTTCAGGATCAGCGTCAGCGCAATTCCTCGGCGCCGTCCAAGGCTCAAGGGTTTTCGGTGCCAGCCCCACAGCCTTACACCCTGTATAACGCCTCGCTCAGCGTCTCTTACGCTTTCGATATTTTTGGAGGCGCTCGCCGGCAAGTCGAAAATCTCGCGGCGAAGGTCACGTATCAACACGATGAGTTGGAGGCGGCGTATCTCGCCTTGAGCGCCAACATCGTGACCGCCGCGATTAACGAAGCCGCGTTGCACGCGCAGATCGACGACACCAACGCGATCATCGCCAATCAACAGCACGAACTTACGATTTTGAATGCGCAGGTCAGCCTAGGCGGCGCCGCAGCGGCGAATGTGCTGCAACAACAAGCCTCGCTCGCGGCCGAAGAGGCGACCCTGCCGCCTCTGCAATCGCAGTTGGCGCAGTTGCGCAACCAGTTGGCCGCTTACGTCGGCGCATTTCCGGGCAATTTCCATGCGTCGGATTTTACCTTGCAGAGCCTGCACCTGCCTCAGGATGTGCCGGTCAGCCTGCCCTCCGTCCTGGTTGCGCAACGGCCCGACATTGCGGCTGCGGCGGCCCAGATGCATTCGGCGATGGCGCTGCTTGGCGTGGCGGATGCTAATATGCTGCCAAAGATCACGCTCACGGCGGATGTTGGTCATGAAGGGCTGAGTCCAGCCACGCTGTTTACGCCACAGACGTTGCTCTGGAGCCTCGCCGCGGGAATTACCCAGCCGATTTTCGAGGGGGGAACGCTCACCGCCCAGCGCAAGGCTGCGGTCGCCGCGTTGCAGGTTGCGGCGGCCCAGTATCAGGGTGTGGTCATCGGCGCGTTCCAGAATGTCGCCGATGTACTCTCCGCTCTGCAATATGACGCGTTGACGCTGGGCGCGGCGCAGACCGCTGCGGATGCGGCGGCGAAGAGTCTGGCGGTGACGCAGGATCAATACCGCCTCGGCGCGGTGCCGTTCACCGCCGTGCTGAGCGCGCAAACTAGCTACCAGAACGCTGCGATTACGCTGGTCAAGGCTAGCGCCACCCGCCTCGCCGACACGGCGGCGCTGTTCCAGGCGATGGGCGGCGGCTGGTGGCACCGTAACGATGTTTCCGCGCCTTGCTGCGGGCTAATACCATGAGGATTTTTGGACGATGAGCATGGCTCGGACCACGACACTGCGGATGATCGTGATGCTGGTCGCGGTCGGCATTGTGTTCGGCGGCGTGTTTGGTTACGGCGCGCTGCGTAGCTACTTCATCGCGAAGTTTCTTGCCGGTTTTGCCAACCAGACGCAGACGGTTTCCACCACGGTCGCCGTTACCACTCCCTGGCAGCCTAAGCTGGACGCTGTCGGTAGTCTCGTTGCGGTCAACGGCGCGGAGCTTTCGGCGGAAGTTGGCGGCATTGTTGATGCGATCCACTTCCAATCTGGTGCCAACGTTCCGGCGGGAGCGCTGCTGCTGACGCTGCGCTCCAACAATGACCCCGCGGTGCTGGCGCAATTGCAGGCCACGGCGGCGCTGGATCAACTGAATTACGAGCGCGACCGCAAACAGTTGAAGGCGGATGCTGTCTCCCAGTCGCAGGTCGATACCGACCGCGCCACGCTCGCGGCGGCGCAGGCCCAGGTGCAGGCCCAGCAGGCGCTGATGGCCGAGAAGCAGATCCGCGCCCCGTTCGCCGGACGTTTGGGGATACGCCAGGTCGATGTCGGGCAATATCTTTCGGTTGGCACGCCGATCGTCAGCCTGCAGCAGCTCAACCCGCTTTATGTGGATTTCTACCTGCCTCAGCAGTCGCTCAGCCAACTCACCTTGGGGCAGAATGTGTTGGTCACGCTGGACGCCTTCCCAGGGCAGAAATTCGCGGCCAAACTATCAGCGATCGACGCAGCGGTGGACAGCGCCACGCGCAATGTGCAGGTGCGCGCCACGCTGACAAATGATAAATTGGCGCTGCGCCCCGGTATGTTCGCCAACGTCAGCCTCGGGGTCGGAGCGGTGCAAGACCTTGTCACCCTGCCGCAGACGGCGATCACCTATAATCCTTACGGTTCCACGGTGTTTCTCGTGAAGCACGGCACGGACCAGGCGGGCAAGTCTGATCTTGTCGCGCAGCAGGTGTTCGTCACCACCGGCGATACGCGCGGCGATCAGGTCGCGGTGTTAAGCGGCGTTAAGCCGGGAGACGAGGTGATCACTGCCGGACAATTAAAACTGCGCAATGGCACGCTGCTTGTCATCAATAACAGCGTCCATCCGACCAACAACCCCAACCCCAACCCGCCGAACGAATAGGCCGATGAAACGCTTTACCGATCTGTTCATTTCGCGACCGGTGCTTGCCGTCGCGGTGAGCGTCCTGATCCTGGTGCTAGGGCTGCGCGCGGTCGGCTCGTTGCCTGTGCAGGAATATCCCAAGACGGAAAACGCGACGATCACGATCACCACAACCTATCCCGGCGCGTCGCCGGACGTGGTTGCCGGGTTCATCACCACACCGATTGAAAACGCCGTGGCGCAGGTCAACGGCATCGACTACATGACCTCGTCGAGCCAGACGAGCACGAGCACAATCACCATCAATCTGGTGCTCAACCACAATCCCGACTCAGCCCTTACCGAAATCAGCGCCAAGGTGAACTCGGTGTTGAACCAGTTGCCGAGCGGTGCGCAGCAGCCGGTGTTGGTGCTGCAAGTCGGGCAGACGCTGGATGCGATGTATATCGCCTTTCGCAGCACGGTGCTTTCGGCTAACCAGATCACGGACTACGTTACTCGCGTGGTACAGCCGCAATTGCAGGCGGTGAAGGGTGTGCAGACGGCAGAGATTCTCGGCGGTGAGAATTTTGCCATGCGCGTCTGGCTCGACCCGCAAAAACTTGCAGCCTACGGGCTGACGGCTGCTGATGTTTACACGGCTCTGGGCAATAACGATTTCATCGCGCCGCTGGGCAACACAAAAGGGCAGATGACGCAGATCACCCTGACGGCCAGCACCGGGCTGCACAGCGCTGAGGATTTTGAAAATCTGATCGTTAAACAGCAGAACGGTGCGATCATCCGGCTGAAGGACGTCGCCAAGGTTCATCTGGGCTCGGATAATTATGAACAGCATGTCACCTTCGACAACAAGCAGGGCGTCTATATTGGCATTCAGGTCGCGCCTGACGCCAATCTGCTTGATGCGATCACCGGCGTGCGTAAGGCGTTCCCGCAAATCCAGGCAAATCTGCCGACTGGGCTGACCGGTACGATCGTCTATGACTCCACCGCCTTCGTGACAGCCTCGATCCATGAGGTGTTGATTGCGCTGGGCGAGGCGTTGCTGATCGTGACCTTGGTGGTCTTCGCGTTTCTGGGCTCGCCACGTTCGGTGCTGATCCCGGTGGTGGCGATTCCGCTCTCCCTCGTTGGCGCCTTTGCGATGATGCTGGCGATGGGCTTCTCGATCAACCTGCTGACCTTGCTTGCCCTGGTGCTGGCGATTGGTCTCGTGGTGGACGACGCGATTATCGTGGTGGAGAATGTGAATCGCCATCTCGCCTTGGGCGAAAAGCCTATCGCGGCGGCGCGCGTCGCCGCGAGCGAGCTTGGCGGGCCGATTATCGCGATGACCGTGGTGCTGATCGCGGTTTATGTGCCCATCGGCTTCCAGTCCGGGCTGACCGGCGCGCTATTCACTGAGTTCGCGTTCACCCTAGCTGGCGCGGTAACGATTTCGGCGATTATCGCCTTAACGTTAACGCCAATGCTGAGCGGCAAGTTCTTGAAAGCTCACGCGCCCGATGAGCCGACCTGGGAAGGCCATCTGATCGCCTTTATTGACCGGCAGTTTGCTCGTGTACACACGGTTTATAAAAAGTTGCTTCACGCCAGCCTGAATACCGTGCCGGTAACGATTGTTTTCGCCGTGATCATCCTGTGCAGCATCGGTTTTCTTGCGGCAGGGGCCAAGAGCGAACTGGCGCCGATGGAGGACCAGGGCGCCGTAATCATGAGCGCCACCTCCGCCCCCAATGCCACGCTCCAGCAAAAGGCAATATGGGATTCGCATCTGAACGATCTGATGCTGACCTATCCGCAGGTCGCGCATACGTTCCAAATCGACGTGCCGGGCACTGATATCGTTGGCGCGGTGTTCAAGCCCTGGGGGCAGCGCAATCTTTCGGCCAACCAGTTGCAGAACGCCTTCCAGGATCTGGCGAACAAGAACGATGCCGGGCAGCAGGTCGCCGCGTTCCAGCCGCCGCCGCTCCCCGGTTCCTCGGGCCTGCCTGTGAGTTTTGTTATCAAATCCACCAGTGACTTCTCGATGCTCTATCCGATATCGCAGCAGTTACTTGGCGCGGCACTCAAGAGTGGCAAGTTCATCTTTTTGCAGAGCGATCTCAAGCTCGACCAGCCGCAGGCCAATATCGACATCGACCGCGCGAAAGCCGCACAGATGGGGCTGAACATGGCCGATGTCGGCGCGGTGCTGGCGCAGGCTCTGGGCGGCGGCTATGTCAATTATTACGACATGGACGGCCGCTCCTACAAAGTCATCCCGCAGGTGCAACGCAAGGCGCGTTTGAACGTCGCGGATCTGAACAATTACTATGTCAAAGCGCTGAACGGCCAGAACGTCCCGCTCTCGTCCATCGCCTCGATCTCAACCACAGTGATTCCTGAATCCATCAACCATTTCCAGCAACAGAACTCCGCCACCCTGCAAGGCGTCGCCGCGCCGGGCGTCAGCCAGGCCGAGGCGTTACAAACTTTGCAGCAACTTGCGTCGAAAATTCTCCCGCCCGATGATAATGTCGATTACGGCGGGGAAATGCGCCAATACGTGCAGCAGAGCAGTGGGTTTATTATTACCTTTGCCTTCGCCGTGGTGATCATCTTCCTGGCGCTCTCGGCGTTGTTCAACTCCTTCCGCGACCCATTGATTATCCTCGTCTCGGTCCCGATGTCCATCGCCGGCGCGTTGATCTTCATCTATCTTGGCTTTGGCGGGCTGACGTTGAATATCTATACCGAAGTCGGGCTGGTGACGCTGATGGGTCTGGTGAGCAAGCACGGGATCTTGATGGTGGAAGTGGCGAACGAGGCGCGTCTTGCGGGCCAGCCAAAGCGCGAGGCGATTGAATACGCCGCCAATATCCGTCTGCGCCCGATCCTGATGACCACCGCCGCAATGGTGCTCGGCGTATTGCCGCTGATCCTGGCGAGCGGGGCGGGGGCTGCGGCGCGCTTTAACATGGGCATGGTGATCGCGGGCGGCTTATCTATCGGAACGATGTTCACCCTCTTTGTCGTGCCGGCGGTCTATATGGTGCTTTCGGGCCGACACCCGGCCGATAAGGACAGCCTCCCGATGCTGGAGCAGATTTGAGGCTGTTACCGCACAATTAACCTTTCCTTAACTTAAAAGTCGTGGCACGTTCCGCGTGTCATGAAAAAACCAAATACTACCCAAGGTTTCGCGGATGTGTCCCTGTTAGAGACGCTTTCGCCCGAGATTCGTCCCACCAAGTTGGCGGTGGGGGTGGACGGCCATCGTGCCCGGCTGCGCGCGCGCTTCCTGGCGGGCGGGGCGGACGCGGTCGCCGAGCATGAGTTGCTCGAGATGGTCCTCTTCCTGGCAGTGCCCCGTCGCGACACCAAGCCGATCGTCCGCGCCCTGCTATCGCGCTTCGGTTCCTATGCCGGGGCCATTTCGGCGAGCGTGCCAGACCTGATGGAGATCGAGGGGCTGGGCGAGGCTGGCGTTGCGGCGCTGAAGATTGTCCAGGCGGCGGCGCAGCGCCTGACCAAAGCGGAGGTGCTCTACCGCCCGGTCCTGAGCAACTGGGACCGGCTGATGGAATATCTCCAGGCCGTGCTGGCGCGCGAGAGGATCGAGCAGTTCCGCGTCCTGTTTCTGGACAACCGCAACCGCCTCCTGGCCGATGAATCACAAGGGACGGGGACGGTGAACCACACCCCGGTCTATCCGCGCGAGGTGGTGAAACGCGCGCTTGACCTGCACGCCACCGCGATCATCCTGGTCCACAACCATCCCAGCGGCGACCCATCCCCCTCGCGCGAGGACATCGACATGACCAAGGAGATCAAGCACGCGGCGAACGCGCTCTCCATCGTACTTCATGACCATGTCATCGTCGGCAACGGTACCTGGCTGAGCTTCCGCAAGATGGGGCTATTATGACGCCCAGCCAGTTAGCACGCCCAGGCGCAGCGTCGCCTGCACGCGGCCTTCGTGCTGCGGTAGGGCGGTGAGGGCGGCGGGAAACAGCGCGCGCGGGGCGAATTTTTTACTCCGCGCCAGGACCGCATTATTCTCCCCCGCATCGCGCAACTCGAGCAGCAGCTTCAACGGGTTGGCGTACAGGAACGCAATCTCCTCGGCATCGGCGACGGGCAACGCAAACCCGGCGCGCTGCAACAGCCCGGCGCAATCGCGCAGGTCGGGAAAGGGCGAGACGCGCGGGCTTACCCCGCCGGTGATCTTCTCTTCCGCTTCGAGCAGTGCCGTGCGCAACTCCCCTAGCGTGCCCAGCAGCGGGATGCTCGCCAGGAACAATCCCTCCGGCTTGAGCGCGCGGCGCAACTGGATGAGCGCGCCGGGCAGATCGTTGATCCAGTGCAGCGAGAGATGCGCCACGATCAGGTCGAAGCTCTGCGCCTCCAGACCAAAATTCTCGCTGGTGACGAGAAACGGCGCGCCGCCCGCCAGAGCCGCCATCGGTGCGGAAATATCAGCGGAGGTAACGGCCATGCCGCGTGCGATCAACGCCGGGGCAACGGCGCCGCGCCCGCCAAAATCCAGCGCCGTGGTGAAGCGGCGCTGGGTATCTTCGAGCCGCTCCAGTACCCGCCCTGCGAGGTCGTCCAGCACCAGCGCAAGGCGCGATATCCCCCCCGCCG
>DAOMCN010000004.1:10956-25418 GCA_035427885.1 Acidocella sp.
CAAAAATCTGTTCCACGTGAAATCCCTGTTTGCTGAGTTGCTGAATACGCTGCTGCCGCCCAGTTGTCTCGCCTGCGAGACGCCGGTCGCGGGCGAGGGGCAGTTCTGCCTGAGCTGTTTCAGTGCGGCGAATTTCATTGCCGAGCCGCTATGCCAGCGTTGCGGCCGGCCGCTGCCGTTTAGCACAGTTTTTGGCGTGGCGCGGATCTGCGCCGGGTGTACGCTATCGCCGCCGGTTTTCGCCCAGGCGCGCGCCGCCCTGCGCTATGATGAAACCGCGCAAAAACTCATCTTGCCATTTAAATACGCGGACCGAGCCGAGATGGCGCGCGGCATCGCCCGGCTGATGCTGCGTCCCGGCACCGCGATGCTGACGGCGGCGGAGATGCTGGTGCCGGTGCCGCTCCACAGATCCCGGCTCAAAGCCCGGCGCTACAACCAGGCGGCCTTGCTGGCGGTGGCGCTCGGCCGCCTGGCCGCGCGGCCGGTTTCGCGTAACGCGCTGCTTCGCCAGAAACCCACGGCGGCGCTGGAAGGCATGGGGCTCCTGGCCCGCCAGACGGAGTTGCAGGATGCGATCATCGTGCGCCCAGGATTTGCCGCCTCGGGAAAGCGCATCCTGCTGATTGACGATGTGATGACCTCCGGCGCTACCGCCAATGCCTGCGCCGCCGCCCTCCTGGCCGCAGGCGCCGCGTACGTTGATGTGCTCACCGCCGCGCGCGTGGCAGATCCACGTTTTGAGTAGCCCCCCTTGCATAAACAGCGGCCTCGGCTAAGTGACAGGCATGCCAAATATCGAAATTTATACCCAGCCTTTTTGTCCTTACTGCGTGCGCGCCGTGGATCTTCTGCGCCGCAAGGGGGTGACCTTTCAGGAAATCAGCGCGCCCGGTGGCTCGCCCGCGCGTCTGGAGGCGCGTGAGCGCTCCGGCGGCAGAACCACGGTGCCGCAGATTTTTTTTGACGGCGCGTCGATCGGCGGATGTGACGACCTGATGGCGCTGGACCGCGCCGGCAAGTTGGATGCACTGCTCGGAAAATGATCCACTATCAGCTCCGCTGTGGTGGTGGCCATGAGTTTGATGGATGGTTCAAAGACAGCGCCGGCTTCGAAAAGCAGGCCGGACGCAGGCTGATCACTTGTCCGATTTGTGGCAGCGCGGAGGTAACACGCGCGTTGATGGCCCCCGGCATAAAACGCAAGGGCCGCAGTAGCGAGGTGGCGCCGCAACCCGCCCCCGCGCCGCCCCCAGCGCCGGTCGAGGGCGGGATCGCAGGCGGGGTGATTCCGGACGCCGTGCGCGCCGCGCTGCAGACCCTGCGCGCCGAGGTCGAAAAGCATTGCGACTATGTCGGCCCGGAATTTGCCAATGAGGCGCGGCGCATCCACAACGGAGAGGCGCCGGCACGCGGGATTTATGGCGAGAGCACGGCCGAGGAAACCGAATCCCTCGCCGAAGACGGCATCGACATTGCCCGCATCCCCTGGCTGCCGCGCAGCGAGAGCTGAGCCGCCCGGCTCAGCCCGCCCCGATCAACACACCCGTCCCAAAGACCAGCGCGCCGCCAAGCGCCACCTGCAGGGTCGCGCGAATCGGCGAGGCGTCCATGTATCTCCAGCGGATCCAGGAGATCGCTGCGAGTTCCACGGCAACGACGCAGAAGGCGACGAGCAGCGCCAGATGTAGATTGGGGATCAGGAACGGCAGGGTATGGCCGATCCCGCCCAGCATGGTCATCGCCCCGGTGATCAGCCCGCGATAAATCGGCGTACCCCGTCCGGTCAGGCTGCCATCGTCCGAGAGCGCCTCGGCAAAGCCCATCGAAATGCCCGCGCCGATGGAGGCGGCAGCGCCAACAAGGAAGGCGTCGAACGGCTTCCCGGTGGACAGGGCGGCGGCGAAGATCGGGGCCAGCGTCGAGACTGAGCCGTCCATTAGCCCAACGAGGCCGGGTTGGATATATTGCAGCATGAAGGCGCGCTCGGCATGGGCGTCCTCGGAAATCCGTTCTTCCGGAGTCAGGTTTTTTTCTTCAAGCTGCTCCGCACGGTGCTCGTGCATCTGCTCGGCCTCGGCCAGATCACCGAGCAATTTGCGCACGGAAACATCCGTTGCCCGTGAGGCGGCGAGGCGGTAGAAGCGCTGGGTCTCGGCCTCCATGCTCTCGGCCATGCTGCGGACATCGTCGATACTCGGCTTAGGCAACTGCCAGACTGGCTTGCGGTTGAGGAAGCCCTTCACATCCTGGCGGCGGATGAGCGGAATATGATCGCCGAATTTCGCGCGATAGAGTTCAAGCAGCCGGTGCCGGTGGACGGTTTCCTCGGCGGCCATATCGGAGAAAACGCTGGCCGAGGCGGGGTAGTCCTCGCGCAGGCGTTCGGCGAGGTCGGTATAGATACGCCCATCCTCTTCCTCGGCGCCAATGGCGAGGGCCAGAACCTCGCGCTCTGAAAGTTGAGAAAATTGCCGCATGAAGCTCTCCTTTTACCAACGGGGCATTTGGCGGCAAAGCTGCGTCGGGTCAAGGATTCTTTGCCGTCTGCGAATGATTTGCAGCATGTGAATGGTTAGAGAATAGCTAATTTCGGTAGTTTTGGTCCCGGGTTTATTGCCGGAGCGGGCAAAGCGGGTAATATGGTTGTGCTGGATTTTCGTGTGAGAGATTAAGGGGAAATATGTTGGACGCTGCCTTATGCTCATGCGAAAGCGGCTTGCGCCGTGTGAGGTGCTGCGCGCTGGATGAGGCCGCCTTGCCGGACCAGCTGGGTTTGGAACTGCTCGAGGAACAGGCTGTAAGCGCCACGAAACTTTTCAATGAGCGGAAATATACCGAGGCTGAGGCGCTGGCGCTCAAGCTGCTGGATCTGGCGCCCAACCTGCGCCACGCGCTGCGTGTCCTCTACGAAATCCGCAAGGCACAGAAGCGCGTCAAGGCCGCCGAGGCGTTGGGCCGCAGGCTCAGCGCGCTGCCGGGAACCGCCGAAATGCGCGCGGCGGCCAATCTCTCTTTCGCGCAATATATTCTTGGCCAGGGTCGTTTCGCCGAAGCGCGGGAGGCAGCCGAGCGTGCGCTCATCGCTGCCCCGCGTGATGCCTCCGCCCATCAGGTCATGGGCATGGTACTGACCGAGACCGGACAGGTACAGCCGGGCGAGTATCATTACCGGCAGGCCCTGGCGCTGCTTGGGCGCGATGAGGGGGTATTGCTCAGCAATCTTGCCTGGAACCTGAAACTTCAAGGGCGGCAGGACGAGGCAGCGGAACTCTACGAGAAAGCTCTGACCCTGCGTCCGGACAATAAGCGCGGCGTCGGCGGCTACGCGCAGGCGGAAATGGCGCGCGGCAACCAGGCGCACGCGGCCAGGCTGCTCGGGGACGCGCTGACGAAATGGCCGGATGACCGTGCGCTGCGCCTGCTCTACGCCCGGCTGGAGTTGACCCGGGGCAATGCAGCTGCGGTGCTGGCGCGGCTCAATGATGCACCGGAAAACCTGCTGCCCCTGGAGTTGAGCACACGCGGCCAGGCGCTGGCGCTGCAAGGCGAGCTGACGCAGGCCGTGGCCTGCTACGCGACCGCGAAAAAGATACTGCGCGAGCGCGAGGGCTGGAGCTATCAGGCCGAGACCTTCGCTGCTCAGGCAGCAGCATATAAGGCGTATTTCACCGCCGACCGCATCCTGCCGCTGCCACGCGCGGCGGAGCCGCCCACGCGACAGCCGGTCTTCCTGCTCGGTTTTCCAGGCTCGGGCGCTTCGTTGCTGGAACAGCTCCTGGCCCATCTGCCCGGCTGCGCGCCGGGCGCGGAATTCGCCACCATCGCCGATCTGGCGGCGCGGGTTGAGCGGCTGACCGGCGCGGGTGCATATCCGCAGGCGCTCGACGGTGCACTGGTAGGCGAGGGGCAGGATCTGCCCGTGCAGCTGCGCGGGTACTACCAGCAGGCGCGCGACCGGCTCGGCGCGCGGGCACGCTTCATGACCGACAACACGCCATCCAACCTCTGGCATCTCGGGCTGATCAAGCTACTGTTCCCCGAAGCGCCGATCATCCACATCCTGCGCCACCCGTGCGATGTGATGCTCGACGTCCTCTCGCGCGCCGAAAAGCTTGAGGGAAATGCCGGCGTCTCCCTGGCTTCGGCGGCGCGCCATTATGCGCTGAGCATGGAGATGGTGAAACACTACCGCGCCCAGCTCACCTTGCGCTACTTGCCAGTGCGCTACGAGGATCTTGTAACCGCGCCACGCGCCACGCTGACGCGGGTGGTCGAGTTTATCGGCGCAGATGCGGCCAACCTGCCGTCCGAGGAGACGCTGCGCACCAACGCTATCCGCCCTGCGGGTCCGGTGCCGTCGCATTTCGCCGCCCGGGTTCCAGTACATACGCGCGGCGTGTACCAATATCGTGCCTACCTCGCGGCGCTGCCCAATCTGTTCATCGACACGGGCGCGACGCTCGCCCCCTGGATCAGCGCGCTAGGCTATGGAGATGCACCATGAGCGAAGCACCACCGGGCAAGATCGTGCTCCCTTTGGGTGAGGCGCTGGAGCGTCTGTCCACGCTGGAGCGCGAAGGCAAGCTGGCTGAGGCGGACGACCTTGCGAACCGGATGCTCGCCGCCATGCCCGAGCACCCCCATATCCTGCACCTTGCCGGGATCGTCGCTCACCGGGTTGGGCGCACGCCGCAGGCGCTGGAGCGGATGGAGAAATCCGAGTCGTTGATGCCTGAGAACCCGCTCTACCCGCGCAATATGTGCGAGGTGTACCGCGCCTCCGGTCGGCTTGACGACGCGCTGCGCGCCGGGCGCCGCGCCATCGAACTGGCGCCCGAAAACGCGTCGGCGCATTTCAACTTGGCGCTGATCCATTACGAGCGTCTGGAACTGGACGCGGCGGTGGCGGTGGCCGAGCAGGCCTTGGCGCTGAACCCGGACTACGCCGAGGCGCATTTTGAGAAGGCGGAAGCCTTGCTGTTGGCTGGACGCATGAAAGAGGGTTGGGAGAGCTACGAATGGCGCTTCAGGCTCAAGCAGGCTGAAGGCATGTTGCCCAAGACCGACAAGCCGCAATGGGACGGCAGCCCCTTGCCGCCGGGACGCCTGCTGATCATCGGCGACCAGGGCTTTGGCGACTGCATTCAGTTCGGTCGCTTCATCCCCTGGGCGGCACTGTACTGCCCCGCCCCGATTCTGGCTTGTAGCGGCGAGCTTAAAACCCTCCTCGGCCGGATCCCCGGCATCGGCAAGATCGTGTCGCGCTGGGAGGATACTGGCGAGTTCGATGCCTATATCCCGCTCTCAGGCCTGCCGCGCCTGGCCGGAATCAACGCCGACAATGTTCCCGTGGGAGACTATCTTGCCCCGAGCCCGGCGCTGGTCGCCGCCTGGGGCGAGAAGCTGGACCGCCTGGTGCCTGTGGACAAACGCCGCATCGCTTTGGTCTGGGCCGGACGGCCCACGCACAAGAACGACCGCAAGCGCACCCTGCGCCTGGAGCAATTCGCCCCACTTTTCGCCCGCGAGGACATCGCGGTCCTGACCGTGCAGAAGGGCGAGCAGATCGCCCAGGTGGGAGATTATTACGGCCCCGCGCCGTTGATAAACCTTGGCCCGGAGATTACGGATTTCGCGGATACGATGGCGATTTTGCAACATGTCGAACGCTTGGTGACCATCGACACCTCGGTCGCGCATATCGCGGGCGCGTGCGGCGTTCCGGCCTCGCTGGTGCTGCCCCGCGCGCCCGATTGGCGCTGGCTGCTGGAGCGCGAGGACACGCCTTGGTACCCCTCGCTGCGCCTGTTTCGCCAGGAACGCGCCTATGATTGGTCGGGTGTGATCGAGCGTGTGGTGGCGGCAATTTAAGGCGCGCTCCTCTTGTCGCGTGCCGCCAGCCGTGGCTGAATATGCACATGGTCAAACTGGACAAAATCTACACAAGAGGCGGCGACGCAGGTGAAACCTCCCTGGGAGACGGCGCGCGCGTCGCCAAATCCAGCCCGCGCGTTACCGCGATGGGCGAGGTCGATGAGGCGAACGCCAGCCTCGGCATTGTGCGGCTTTACGTGACCGGCACGGACGACGCCTTCCTGGCGCGCATCCAGAACGATCTGTTCGACCTCGGCGCCGATCTTTGCGTGCCTATCCTGCCCGACGCCGAACGGCCCGCGTTGCGCGTGTCCCAGGAGCAGGTGGACTGGCTGGAAGCCCAGATCGACCGGCTGAACGCCGAGCTGGCGCCACTTTCTTCCTTTATTTTGCCGGGTGGTACGCCTGCGGGGGCGTTCTTGCATCAATCGCGCACCGTGGTGCGCCGCGCCGAGCGTGCGGTGGTGGCCTTGCTCGCGATGCCCGACGAGGCGGTGAACCGCCTCGTCCTGGTCTATCTGAACCGCCTCTCTGATCTCCTTTTCGTTTTTTCGCGCAGCCTCAACGGCAAAGGTGCTGGCGATGTATTATGGGTCCCGGCTGAGTTTCGTGGCGGCTGAGCCGCCGCCGGTCAGCAGCGGCGGTTGGCAGATCGCCACAGGGTTCGCGGCGTCGGCATCGGCGCGTGAGTCGCGTAATTTTTATGCAGTCTATGCGGGGGACGCCTTCGGCCATGCCCAGCGCGGTATCATCGCCGCACTGGCGCGCGCCCATCCCGACCGGCCCGAGCACCTGGCCGATGCCCGAGACTGCGCCCAGCTCGCGGTCCATTCCCTGGCCGAGGGGTATTTCGGCGCGGCGCGCACGCTCTCCAGCAGGCGCGCCGCGAGCCTCGCCCTGATCGCGATCAACCGCTGGCTATTCGGTCAGACTCGGACGGACGCGACCCGTCATCTCGTCCCGGTCTCCCTTAGCTCCTTGATGTTTCACCACCGCCAGCTCGGCATTGCCCAGATCGGCACCGGAAGGCTCTTCCGATACCGGGGCAAGACCCTGCTGCCGCTGATGCGCGACCATATCCGCCCGATGCCCGAAGGTGCCCATGCGCCGACCCGCGCCATCGGCCTCGATCTCGAACTTTCCATCGACTACGTCGAAGAAGACGTAGAACCCGCCGACCGTTACATTCTCGTCGGTGGGTTGAATGCCCATGCGCAGGATGCGCTCTATGCCGTCCTGAGCGCCTACCCGATCAGCGCGGCGAGGAGCGCGCAAGACCTCGCGCAAAGCCTGTTGCAAGCCCTCGGCCCGGCGGATGGCGCGGATCAAACCGTAATGGTGCTGGACGTGCTGACACTGCCGCCCGCCCAGGCCCAGGCGTCGAGCGCGCCACTGGCGGACCTGCCGCTACGCCCCGCCCCGCGCGAGGGCGCAGTCTGGGATGGTTTTGTCATCGGCAAGACGCTTTATCGGGGGCGCTACACCCTGCTCAAAGCGGCCTACGACAGCATTGAGAAACGCGAAGTCGCGCTCAAAATCCCGCTCCCGACGATGCTCCAGGACGAGGTCTTTGCTGCTGGCTTCATGCGCGAGGCGTGGATCGGCTCGACCGTGCGCGGCAATAACGTGGCCCATTACCTGGACCTGCCGTCCGACCGCCGCTCCAGCCTGTATCTGGTCATGCCGCTCTACAAGGGCGAAACGCTCGAAGCGAGGCTGCACCGCGCCTCTCCGGTCTCCCTGCCGGAAGGTCTGGGCATCGCCTTAAAACTTTGCGAGGCGGTGCAGGATCTCTTGGCTATCCAGATCGTGCATCGGGACATCAAGCCTGAAAATATTATGTTGCTTGATAATAACGAAGTCCGCCTGCTCGACCTCGGTCTCGCCTACCTGCCAGGGATCGACCTTGCGCAAGCGGCGAAACCCGGTGGCACGATCCGCTACATGGCCCCCGAATTGCTGCAAGGCGTCGCCGCGAACGCGCGCACGGAAGTGTACGCCCTGGCGGTCACGCTCTACCGGATGTTCACCGGTGGCGCCTTCCCCTTCGGCCAGCGCGAGACGCTGCCGCTGAGCCGCCTCCGTCCAGACCTGCCGCGCTGGCTCGGAGAGGCGCTGGCGCAGGCCCTGGCCCCGTCCCCAACGGCGCGCTTCGCCGACGCTGAAGCGTTGGCTCGCGCGTTGCAGATCGGGCTGAGCAGCGGCCCGGAGGACGCAGCCAGACCACATCGCACCGTGCCATTTTCACCGATGCAAATCTGGAAGGCGCTGACCTTTATTTTTGCTGCGGCGTTCCTTTTTCTGCTGTTGAGTGGGACAAAATGACACGCATCCTCTTCATGAGCGATCTGCATCTGGAGTTGGAACGCTGGCGCCTGGGCGTTCCCGAATGGGCTGCGTTCCTAGCGCGCCATAAGGCGATTGCCGCCCACCCATCGCGCGGACCGCTGCTGAGCGAGGTCGGTTCGGTCGATCTCGTGGTCATGGCGGGTGATATCCATAACGGCCTGCGCGGCATCGTTTATGCCGATCAGGTCGCGAAGTTCCTCTCCGTTCCGGTGGTCTATGTCGCGGGCAATCATGAATATTACCATCAGCAGATGGACCTCCTGGAGCCCGCCTTCTTCCGCGCCGCCGAACAAACGGACGGGCGCGTACATTTTCTCGAAAACACGAGCGCCATCTTCACCTTTTACGGCACGCGGCTGTACGTCCTGGGCTGCACGCTATGGACCGATTACGCGCTGAACGGCCATGTCCCGACGGCGATGGGCTTCGCTGCGCGCAGGATGAACGACCATACCTATATCACCGGAGCGCAAGGCGTTTTCACGCCCGGCGATGCCTTGACCCGCCACCGGAACTCGCGCCTATGGCTGCACAGAACCCTGGCGCAACTCCACCGCACTGACGCGCAAGCCAAAACCCTGATCGTGACACATCACGCGCCGAGTCCCGCCTTCCTGGGCAGGCGCATCGGCAACATCGCCCCGGCCTATAGCTCGGACATGCTGGTAGAGTTCGCCCATCTCGCCCCCACCGCCTGGATCCACGGCCATACCCACCACCGCCACGACAGCATGATCGAGGGCATCCACCTCGCCTCTGCCCCGCGCGGCTACCTGACTGCGGAAAGCCGCAAGGCGCTGGATTACCACCCGGGAATACTGGAAATCTAAGTGCCATCGCGCCGCCCCCTCCCTGGCCGGGGACACGATCGGCCTTACGGCGCTCGACTGGCCACGGTCAGCTTGATAAGCCCTAACTTTCAAGGAGGCTGCGAGTCGAGACATGACGGTTGCGATCGAGATGGGAAACACGACGGCAGGCACCCCGGCGACGCTTGACCTCGAAGAGTTGCTGGCAACCCGGCTGCTGGTCCAGGGCAATTCAGGCTCCGGCAAGTCCCATCTGTTGCGCCGTTTGCTGGAACAGAGCGCGCCTTGGGTGCAGCAGGCGATCATCGATCCCGAAGGTGATTTTGTCACGATGGCCGAGCGCTTCGGCCATCTGGTAATCGACGCCGAGGTCCATACCGAGCACGGCCTACAACTGGCGGGCGAACGGGCGCGCGTCCATCGCGTATCCACGGTTCTCAACTTGGAGGGGCTCGACGCCGAGAACCAGCTGCGCCGTGCCGCTGCTTTTCTGGGCGGGCTGTTCGATGTGGACCGCGACCATTGGTATCCGATGCTGGTGGTGGTCGATGAGGCGCAGCTGTTCGCCCCGGCGATCGCGGGGGAGGTGTCGGACGAGGCGCGCAAGCTCTCGCTGGGCGCTATGACGAACCTGATGTGCCGTGGGCGCAAACGTGGGTTGGCGGGGGTGATCGCCACCCAGCGCCTGGCGAAACTCGCCAAAAACGTTGCCGCAGAGGCATCCAATTTTCTCATGGGCCGGACCTTCCTGGATATCGACATGGCTCGCGCAGCAGACCTTCTGGGGATGGAGCGGCGGCAGGCGGAGGCGTTCCGCGACCTGGAGCGCGGGCATTTTATGGCGCTTGGCCCAGCCCTTTCGCGCCGCCCCTTGGGTCTGCGCATCGGCCCAACGGCGACCCAGCCGCGCCATTCGACACCGCGGCTCATGCCGATGCCCGAGACGATGGAGGATGTTCACGCGGTGATCCTGGCCGCACCCCCGCCCGAGCCCGCCCGGCTCCCCCGCCGCCAGGCGCCGCCAGTGCCGGACCTGCTCAGCCAACTCATGGCCGCGAAACCCGCCGCGCGCGAAACCGCCGCCGAGACTCCAGAGGCGGCGCCGAGCCCAGAGGCGCTGGCGGAGCGGCGCGCGCGCCTGGACCGTATCCTGACCGCCCTCCTGGCCGACCCCGAAGCGGGGTTCCGTGCTATCGGCGTGCTCTATCAGGATTTTCTGGTCCGCTGCCGGATCGAGGGCCTGGGTGCCGGGGCGCCGGACCTTAACGCCTTTCGCCGCATGTTGACGCGCGCCCGCGCGGGCATCAGCGCCGAGATGGCGCAAGATGATGTTTGGCGGGATGTCTCGGCCCGCGCCGCTGTTTTACCCGAGGACATGCAGGGGATCTTCATGATGCTCGCCGGCGCGGCGCGCGAGGGACTACCCTGTCCGGGAGACCTCGCGATTGCCCGCGCCTATGGCACCCGCTCACCAGGCCGCGCCCGGCGCGTGCTGAGTTATATAGAGGAACAGGGCTTGATTGTCTGCCAGCAAGACGGCGTTGGCCGTCGTACGATCACATTGGTCGAGCTTGCCTGGGCGACAGCGCCGGGCGACCCGCATGCTGAGGAAGCGCTTGCGGAGTAAGGCCACAGCCCCCAGGATGTCCATCGTTTTTGGCTTGGGAGACTTGAAGTGCTCAAGCCCCCCGCACATTCAAGAGATCGCCGCAGTTTCCCCGGGCAGCGCCTTTAAAATTCAGAACCGCGGGTCAGCTGCATTTGGACCAGCCGCATTGACGGCAAGTCAGGCAGGACCCTTCCTTCGCGACGCCCGGCTGGCCGCATTGCGGGCAGAGCATGCCCAGCGCTCCTGCCGGGACGCCTGCCTCGGCGACGTGATGATGCACGAGCGGTTCCGCAGGGCTGAGAAACCCGGTCTCGATCATGTGCTGTTCGATGATCCCGCCAATCGCGGCAATCAGCGACGGCACATAGCGCCCGCCGCTCCACTGCCCGCCGCGCGGATCAAAAATACTCTTCAGCTCCTCGGCGACAAACGCCACTTCTCCGCCCCGGCGGAACACCGCCGAGATCATCCGGGTCAGCGCCACTACCCAGCTGAAATGCTCCATGTTCGCCGACGAAATGAACACCTCGAACGGCCGCCGCCGCCCGGCTTCCTCGATGTCGTTGATCGTGATGTACATGGCGTGTTCGTTATTCAGCCAGCGCAGCTTATAGGTGCTGCCTGTGAGTTGGGCGGGTCTTGGGATCGGCGAGTGGTTCGGTTCAACGGGAGTCGCCACCGCGGCGGCCACGGCTTCTGCTGCGTTTGCAGGCTCAAGCGTAACGGAGAGGATGGAGCCGGTGATCGCGTTTGGCCGATAGGTTGTGCAGCCCTTGCAGCCTTGGCGATATGCCTCGCGATAAACCTCGCGGAAGGCCTCAAACGCGATGTCCTCCGGCACATTCACCGTCTTGGAGATCGCGCTGTCGATATGCCGCTGCAAGGCGGCCTGCATGCGGATATGCTCCATCGGCGTCAGGGTCTGCGCCGTCACGAAATACTCGGGCAACGCCGCGTCCTGGCCAAACTTTGCGCGATACAGCCGCACGGCATAGTCCTCGACCAGTTCGTCGCGCTTCGAGCCGTCAGGCTCCGTCACCTTGCGGGTGAAACTGTGCGCGAAGACCGGCTCCACACCGGAGGAAACATTATCCGCGAGCAGCGAGATCGTGCCGGTCGGCGCGATCGAGGTCAGCAGTGCGTTGCGGATCCCATGCTCGGCAATCATCACCCGCACATCGGCATCGAGCTTGCGCACCGTCTCGCCCGCAAGATACGCCTCGCGGTCGAACAAGGGGAACGGGGATTTCTCCGCGGCGATCTGCGTCGAGGCGATATACGCGGCGCGATTGACCAGCGCGGCCCAGCGCTCCGCCGCCTCCGCCGCGGGCTCCGAGCCATAGCGCAGCCCGACCATCACCAGCGCGTCGGCAAGGCCGGTTAGCCCCAGGCCGATACGGCGCTTGGCCATGGCCTCCTGGTGCTGGGCCTCAAGCGGGAAGCCCGAAGCGTCGATGGTGTTGTCCATCATGCGCACAGCAACGGCGACGAGGTCCGTCAGCGCGTCTTCATCGAGCCGGGCGGTGGACATGAACGGGTCGCGCACCAGCGTCGCCAGATTGATCGAGCCCAGCAGGCAGGCACCATAGGGCGGCAGCGGTTGCTCGGCACAAGGATTGGTGGAGTGGATCGTCTCGCAGTAATATAAATTGTTGCGCTTGTTGATCCGGTCAATGAACAGCACGCCGGGCTCGGCGTAGTCATAGGTGGCGCGCATCACGCTGTCCCACAGCGCGCGCGCGCGCAGGGTGCGGTATGTTGTGCCGCCAAACACCAGATCCCAATCCGCATCCGCCTCGACCGCTTCCATGAAGGCATCGGTAATCAGCACGGAGAGGTTGAAGTTGCGCAGCCGCCCCGGCTCACGTTTAGCGGCAATGAACGCCTCGATATCGGGGTGATCGCAGCGCATCGTCGCCATCATCGCGCCCCGCCGCGCCCCGGCGGACATAATGGTGCGGCACATCGCATCCCATACATCCATGAATGAGAGCGGGCCGGATGCATCAGCGCTGACGCCTTTCACCACGGCGCCTTTTGGCCGCAAGGTAGAAAAATCATAGCCGATGCCGCCGCCCTGCTGCATTGTCAGCGCCGCCTCGCGCAGATGCTTGAAGATGCTGCCGAGGTCGTCCTCGATGTCGCCCATAACGAAGCAGTTGAACAGCGTAACGCGCCGATCCGTGCCCGCCCCGGCGATGATGCGTCCGGCGGGCAGAAATTTGAAATCCTCCAAGGCGGCGTAAAACCGCTCCGTCCAAACCGCCGGCTGCGCCTCAACGGCGGCAAGCGCGGTGGCGATGCGTCGCCAGCTATCCTTGATCGTGAGGTCGACGGGCGTGCCGTCGGCCTGCTTGAGCTGGTACTTGTCCGCCCAGATCTGACGCGAAATCGAAGCGATATGCTCAAAGGCGGGAGTCTGTGGGCGCTCGGCAACCATGTCCATGTACTCGGTCCTGTCTATCGGCCAGCCTGCCCACGGCCATCCGCGATCAAAAAGCAGCGTCTCTCGCTGGTCGGACTGCGGGAGCAGGTTGCCGCAGGGGAGGGGAGGGATGCATGAGCCTGATTCGTGGCGCGACTCCCCGGTCGCAATAACAACTCGCTTTTAAGCTTCAACAATGTCGCACACAACACATCATCTGGTGGTATTTTTAAAAATAACACTAAATAAGCGATATCCGGATGCGGCGGTCAGGCGTTGTCTAGCCATAAAGCCCCGCCTCACTCAGCGTGGACAACTTCGATGTCGTCGTAGCGGTTGAACTTATAGACCGCGACGGAGATGGCCCACGCGGCGATGAAGATGCCGATGATCGTATAGCCGAGGATGCCAAAAGCAGTGTCGCTGTTGACCGTGGCAATAGGATTCCAAAACCAGCCCGAGAGGTTGTACGCGCCCTGGATCAACCCCAGCGTCTCGATGCCCCCGACAATCACCGCCACCAGCACGGAAACCGAGGTGATGGTGATGTTGTAGAACAGCTTGCGCATCGGCTTCATGAATGCCCAGCCATAGGCGCCGAGCATGAGGATGGAGTCGGTCGTGTCGATCAGCGCCATGCCCGCCGTGAACAGTGCTGGAAAGACCATAATCGACCAGATCGGCAGACCATGCGAGGCAGATGCGGCGGCGATGCCCAGGAGCCCCACCTCGGTCGCGGTATCAAAGCCAAGGCCGAACAGAAAGCCGACCGGATACATCTGCCAGCTATGATTGACGATCTTGAACAGCCCGCGGAAAATACGGCCAAAAAACCCACGCTTGGCAAGAAGCAGATTAAGATCCTCGTCGCAATAGGTGCCGCCAGCCTTCACGCGCTGGAAGGTGGCGATAATGGAAAGAAGGATGATCAAGTTCATCGCCGCGATGGTCAGTAGAAAGAACGCAGAGACAAGCGTGCCAAAAATATTGCCCCAGCTAGAGAGCGCCTCGAACCGGCCCTGGAGCGCCAGCGCCGTCCCCGCCACGGCGGCGGAAAGGCCGAATACGACCGTGGAATGGCCCAGCGAGAAGAAAAACCCGACGCCAACCGGCCGCTGCCCCTGTTGCATCAACTTGCGCGTTACATTGTCGATTGCGGCGATATGGTCAGCGTCCACCGCGTGGCGCAGGCCAAAGCTGTAGGCCAGCAGCGCGGTGCCGAGCAGCAGCGGGTAGGCGTGGAATACGACCAGCGCCACGCCCCAAAGCACAATGTTGGCAACGCCCAGAAACACATACATGCCCAGAACCTGGCGGCCGGTGCCGCCACTCAGCCCACATCTCAATGCTGCCAGCATCGGAATCTCCGTTTCGGCTCTTCAGCTTATTTTAA